>NZ_DAIQRQ010000046.1:41750-44592 GCF_036786105.1 Ohtaekwangia sp. | reverse complement strand
GAGCATAAATAAAAAAGCCTTTGATAGTTTATCAAAGGCTTTAGTGTTAAAAGAAAGGCAACGACTTACTCTCCCGGGTGTTATCCCAGTACCATCAGCGCTGGTAGGCTTAACTTCTCTGTTCGGAATGGGAAGAGGTGATCCCTACCGCTATAGTCACCTTAAGATCTTTCGTTTCAATCCAACTGATCAAAACGCTAATATCGTTGACACTATTGGCAAAAGAGTAGAATATAATTTCAAGTAAGCGTAGTGTTAAGCAAGCACACAGTAGCCAATTCGTTGTTTGAGGCGGATGATCTTGATGCTATCGCACATCCGCCCTGAAGCGTTCGGGTAATTAGTACTGCTCAGCTTTGGCATTTCTGCCTTTACACCTGCAGCCTATCAACGTCATCATCTCTGACGTCCCTTAATGGAAGTCTCATCTTGAGGTAAGTTTCGCGCTTAGATGCTTTCAGCGCTTATCTCGTCCCAACATAGCTACCCGGCAGTGCAGCTGACGCCACAACCGGTACACCAGCGGTTGGTTCAACCCGGTCCTCTCGTACTAAGGTCAAGACCTCTCAAACTTCCTACGCCCATCACAGATAGGGACCGAACTGTCTCACGACGTTCTGAACCCAGCTCGCGTGCCACTTTAATCGGCGAACAGCCGAACCCTTGGGACCTTCTCCAGCCCCAGGATGTGACGAGCCGACATCGAGGTGCCAAACCTCCCCGTCGATGTGAGCTCTTGGGGGAGATCAGCCTGTTATCCCCAGCGTACCTTTTATCCTTTGAGCGATGGCCCTTCCATACAGAACCACCGGATCACTATATCCAACTTTCGTTCCTGCTCGACTCGTCAGTCTCACAGTCAAGCATGCTTATGCTATTGCACTCCTCATACGGTTACCAAGCGTACTGAGCATACCTTTGAAAGCCTCCGATACACTTTCGGAGGCGACCACCCCAGTCAAACTACCCACCACGCACTGTCTCCCCTTTCAGGGATTAGACATCAGATAAACAAAGGGCGGTATTTCACCGTTGACTCCCCTATACCTAGCGGCACAGGATCAGCGCCTCCCGCCTATCCTACACATTATCTACCCAATGTCAATGCGAAGCTATAGTAAAGGTGCATGGGGTCTTTCCGTCCCGTGACGGGTACACGGCATCTTCACCGTGACTACAATTTCACCGAGCTCATGGCTGAGACAGCGTCCAGATCGTTACACCATTCGTGCAGGTCGGAACTTACCCGACAAGGAATTTCGCTACCTTAGGACCGTTATAGTTACGGCCGCCGTTTACTGGGGCTTCAGTTCAACGCTTCGCCTTGCGACTAACGTCCCCCCTTAACCTTCCAGCACCGGGCAGGTGTCAGGCCATATACATAATCTTTCGATTTCGCATAGCCATGTGTTTTTGTTAAACAGTCGCCTGGACCATTTCTCTGCGACCTCTCTATTGCTAGAGGAGGCACCCCTTCTCCCGAAGTTACAGGGTTAATTTGCCTAGTTCCTTAGCCATGACTCACTCGAGCACCTTAGGATCCTCTCCTCGACTACCTGTGTCGGTTTCCGGTACGGGTACCATATCAATATGCTTAGGGGGTTTTCTTGGAAGTCTGCTTACGTTCTCTATCCCTTCGGCCGAAGCCTCCAGGTACTGTTGGGTTTCAGCAAAACCTGCGGATTTTCCTACAAGTCCTATACCTACACCTTTTAACGACCTATTTCGTCAGATCGCGGAACTATCACTACTCCTTCGCCCCATCGCTCAATACGGTAGTATTGGAATATTAACCAATTGTCCATCACATACGCCTCTCGGCTTTTGCTTAGGTCCCGACTTACCCGCGGTTGATTAACATTGCCGCGGAACCCTTAGTCTTTCGGTGGGCAGGTTTCTCGCCTGCCTTATCGTTACTTATGCCTACATTTGCTTTTCTAACCGCTCCACCAACCATTACCAGTCAGCTTCGCCGCTGTTAGAATGCTCCCCTACCACTTGCATTGCTGCAAATCCTGAGCTTCGGTACTACACTTGATGCCCGATTATTATCGATGCTCTGTCGCTCGACCAGTGAGCTGTTACGCACTCTTTAAATGAATTGCTGCTTCCAAGCAAACATCCTGGCTGTCTAAGCAACTGAACCGCCTTAGTTCAACTTAGTGTAGATTTTGGGACCTTAGCTGCAGGTCTGGGTTCTTTCCCTCTCGGACACGGACCTTAGCACCCATGCCCTCATTGCAGAGTATATTTAATACCATTCGGAGTTCATCAGGATTTGGTAGGATGTGACTCCCCCTAGTCCTATTGGTAGCTCTACCTGTACTAAACTTAACCTCCACACTGCTCCTAAAAGCATTTCGGGGAGTACGAGCTATTTCTCAGTTTGATTAGCCTTTCACCCCTACCCTCAGTTCATCCAAAAACTTTTCAACGTTTACTAGTTCGGACCTCCATCCCGTGTTACCGGAACTTCATCCTGACCAAGGGTAGATCACAAAGTTTCGCGTCTACTCCCACTGACTATGCGCCCTATTCAGACTCGCTTTCGCTCCGGCTGCCCAAGTTAACTTGGTTAACCTCGCCAGTGACAGTAACTCGTAGGCTCATTATGCAAAAGGCACGCCGTCACTGCATTACGAAGCTCCGACCGCTTGTAGGCGTACGGTTTCAGGTTCTATTTCACCCCCTTATTCACGGTACTTTTCACCTTTCCTTCACAGTACTGGTTCACTATCGGTCTCTCAGGAGTATTTAGCCTTACCAGATGGTGCTGGCAAATTCAAACGGGGCGTCTCCGACCCCGCCCTACTCAGGATACTACCATCTTCCAAAACTTTAC
>NZ_DAIQRQ010000046.1:1750-39250 GCF_036786105.1 Ohtaekwangia sp. | reverse complement strand
TACGTGTTACGCACCCGTACGTCACTCTTGGTAATGTATTGCTACACTACTTACCGTTCGACTTGCATGTATTAAGCCTGCCGCTAGCGTTCATCCTGAGCCAGGATCAAACTCTCCATTGTAATAATTCTTCGATAGATTCACTATTGCTAGTGTCCTATCGGGTTGTGATTGTATTACGCTCTCGCCTTTTTATCCAACCCCAATTGTTTGTCTGATTACCTGGACTCTCTTTATTTTTTTAAAAGATAGACTTGCATCTATCCTCATCGCAGATTCATTCTTTACAGAAATTATCCGCGGGTCCGCTATCAATTATCATCCATTCAAAGAACTCTTTTGACTCCACTCTAACTCACGTCAGATGCGTCAATGTGATCTCGATACGCTTCTCCGTATCTTCAATCTGTTGTCTGGTGATTTCGTCATCTTGCTGAACTTTTCCGCCTATCAGCTTCTTGTTCTTCTTGACTCCTAATCTATCAACCTTTCAACTTTCTCCCCTTCGCCCTTCCAGCTTTGGAACCTCTCTTCCGTTTTGGGAGTGCAAAGGTAACAGCTTCATTTTAATCTGCAAATCTTTTTTTAACTTTTTTTTCCGAAGCTCTTTCTTCAACAACCCCTCAAAAAATCAAGATCTACTCCAAAATGTCAAAATTCTTCTGCTCTTTCCGCTTCCACTTATGCCCTACTGGCAAAAGGGCTTCAAAGGTAAAAACATAAATCAGATTTTCAACCGTCACCACAAGAGAAAATTCTAATTATGTGATCAATGACTTGGAAGATATTGAAAATGAAAACCTTAGAAATATAAAAAAATTACTCTTCTTTTTTTGGTTTCTTATACAGAGGAACTGTACTACACGGTTCGCCAAACATCAGACTTGATGCAAATGGTTTTAAATTATTTATAGCCTCTACATATACAGCCACAGGCACATCAACTTTACTACATCCCTTCACTACTACTTTAGCATTTTTAAAGGATGACCAATCAATCTTTGACAATTGTTCATGAAAAATAATCGTTTCTAAATCCTGCAAAGAACCAAAAACAATTCTCTTAGCATATGGATGTAATGCTATCGTCACCAACATATAAGCCCAGGTAGGAACAATTGCATCAACAGAACATATAATGGCAACAAACTTATTTTCATACCGTTGCCAATTGTGCGACTTTATAAATTCTCTGAAATCTTTCTCGCGGAGAATCAATCCCTGATATAATTGATCTTTTATATCAAGTAAAACTCTTTCGCCTGGTTGATAATAATCTTCAAGATTAAATGTTACCAGCGAGCTGCTGGCCACTTTGTTTATAATTTGATCTTGCTCATCCATCTTTTGTCAAACATCAGAATTACTATATTTTGTTCGTGGCAACCTGTTCTTTATCAGCTGGTTTCTTAATCATGAATTCCTTCAGATAAAAAGGCTCAAAGCTGACCAGGTCTTCAAATTCATTTTTTTCAAACTTATTGTTGGCCAGGTACCCTAATTGAGTAGCGAATGGTACCACATCTTCCAGGAAAAGAGCGTTGGAATGTCTAATGACCGTTTTACATTTCGCTGCACCATCGCCGAAAAAAATAATTTTATTGGATGTCAGCGTTTCTACGAAACTTTGTTCGTCTATAATTTTTGCTTCGATGTTGTTCACCGTATTCAATGAAGCATCAAAGAGCTGGCAGTATACTTCCATTCTCCTTGCATCAATCATCGGGCATAGAATGGCATCTGATTTATTAAACTGTTGCACCTGGGCAGCCATTACCTTTAGCGTTTCCACCGCAAGCAACGGTACGTCTAGAGCATAACAGAGTCCTTTTGCTGTAGAAGCTCCGATGCGTAACCCTGTATAGGAACCGGGACCTGCAGCAACAGCAATCGCTTTCACATCACTTAACGATGCGTCTGCTAACTTTACTACCTGTTCGACCAAAACGGCAAGCTTGGCGGCATGCGATTGTTCTTTACGGATTTCTGCAACTGCTATCAGTTTTCCATGATCATGCAGCGCCACCGAGCAAACTGAGGTGGATGTTTCAAGACTTAATATGAGCGCCATTAATGGGGAGAAAGAATTTTTTTATAAGCCGAAGGATCATTCAGAACTTTCCGTGCTTCTAACACGGCTTTATCCCGGGGCAATGATATTTCTGCCTGCCCATCGTTTTGGGAATAATGAAATGCAATCTGTTCTTCGAGCGCCTGCATGATCTCACCTTTAAAACGCACCATGTCTGTGGCTTTGCTGGCATCAATCTTATTTTTCAGTGTGTTGAGTTGGCTCTCCAATTCGCTGTAGTATTTTTCTTTTCGCGCAGTTTCAATCAACTGTTTTGTATTTCGCTCGAGTGGAGTGGCATAGGTAAATTTATTTTCCTTAATAAAAGCTATAAACCGATCGTAGTCCTTATCTGTCAAATGAAATGTTTTTAGATCAGGTGCTACAGAGTTTTCTGCACAGTAGCGGGATGCAAACTCAAACATTAATCCTGAATTGACGAGGGCCGATGTTACCGTGCCTATCGGCTCGTATTCCACATTCATATCCGGATCGAGGCCTCCTCCATCATAAACTTTTCTACCTGCTTTTGTGGTGAACTCCGATTTCAGTGAATCGGCCACTCGCTCAACGGTTCCATCGTCTTTGCGATGTGTGTAGTCTAGTGCCTGAATACAGCGTCCACTCGGTATATAGTATTTGGCCGTAGTAACTTTTAACTGCGAGTTATAAGCAAGTGGTCTTGTAGTTTGCACCAGGCCTTTTCCAAAAGTCTTTTTTCCAATCAGAACAGCCCTGTCGTAATCCTGTAACGATCCTGCAACAATCTCAGATGCTGATGCACTTCCTTCACTCACCAATACAACCATTGGTATATCCGCATCTACAGGAGCGTTTAGTGTTGTATAGGTCTTATTCCATTCTTCTACTTTACCTTTGGTAGACACTACTTCTTCACCTCTTGCGATAAAGAGATTTACCACATTCACAGCTTCATATAACAAACCACCCGGATTCTCACGAAGGTCAAGAATAATTTTCGTAGCGCCTCTTTGTTTCAATTCAACTACTGCTGCAGATACCTCACTTGCAGCTCCGGGAGTAAAATCATCGAGGCGAATATATCCGATCGTTGGTTCCACCAGGCCGTAATAAGCAAGATTATTGACATTGATCTTTTCACGTTTGATCTTGAAGATCAGATCATCTTTCTGACCAAAACGCTTCACTCTAACTTCCAATTCTGTTTTTGGCTGGCCTTTAAGTAACGAGCTGACTTCGGAGGTTGGTTTTCCCTGAACATTCTTGCCATCGACTGAAACAAGTTCATCTCCAACTTTGAGTCCCGCGCGATAAGCGGGGAAATTTTTATAAGGAAATGTGATGACGGTCTTTTTATTGACAATACCAATCAGCGCCCCTATACCTCCGTATTGACCGGTAGTAGAAATTCTAAACGATTCAATTTCATCTTCCGGAATATAGTCGGTGTAAGGATCAAGCGATTCGAGCATTCCATCAATGCCCTTCCGGATGAGCTTTTGTGGCTCGACTTCATCTACATAGTAGGCATTGATCTCCTTAAACAGGGTTGCGAAAATATCCAGACTCTTGGCGATGTCGAAATATTTTTCTGCAGGAGCACGAAACGCGAAAGCGAATGCTACACCGAGTACTAGGATCAATGGCCATTTAGATCTTCTCCACATAATAATTTACTTCAAGTTGATGGCTTCGAATACTGGTGTGAGAGTTGCGCGATGTTGTATAGTAAATATAACGAGTATTACGTGAACCTTTCTTATTCGGAGCCGGGAAGTTTATCGCTGCTCTTCACTTCCTGAAATTTTGCTGTATTGACCAAAAGTTTTTTCATGGTCTGCAACATTTTGCGCTTCATTTCATCGAAGAGCAGTATCTCTTTATGCGAATAGATAAATCCAATCTGCAGACTGGTGGCACCCTGAAGAGTTTCCTTTTGCAGCCTATAGGCCTCCCGCATTCTGCGTTTGATAAGATTGCGATCTACCGCTCGTTTAAAATTCTTTTTGGAAACAGAGATCAGCACCTGATGGTGAGTAATAGCCGGATCAGGATGAGGCATGAAGAATACCTTAAAGGGGAACAAATAAAAAGAGGAACCCTTTTCGAAGAGTTCCTGTATTTGTTTTTCTTTCGTAAGCCGTTCTTCCTTACGGAACGTGAATTTCCCCATGGAGATTAAATATTATCCAATCTCTTTCAGGGAATGAAACTACCCGGAAAGATTATTTATGCTTTAAGGTTTTCTCGTCAGAAACGGTAAGCTTTTTACGGCCTTTTCTTCTGCGTGAAGCCAACACTCTGCGTCCATTAGCAGAAGCCATTCTTTCACGGAAGCCGTGCTTGTTCTTTCTTTTTCTGCGGGAAGGTTGATATGTACGTTTCATCTCTTTATTCCGTTTACCTTAATTTTTTAAGGGCTGCAAAGATGGCCAGGATTTCCTGAATTTACAACTCTGCATGCAGTAATTATAGCCGTAACCTTTAAAACCGGCCAAAACAACCGATTATGGCAGACATGGCAGTGTTACTTTTTTAATCAGAAGCTTATGCCTGAGCGATCAGATCGCCCAATATGGCTTTTGCCTGTGCCGGTTCCAGACGCGGGCCCCATTGTGCCACTACCCGCGAAGAAGCCAGGGATGCCAATTTACCGGCATCCGCATAACTATGTCCGTGCGTTATGGCGTATAAGAAAGCTCCTGCAAACATATCGCCTGCTCCGTTTGTGTCTATTGCCTGCACCTTGTTAGGCTCTATTTGAATAAAGGTATCGCCATCAAATACCAGGGCTCCGTTTGCACCGAGTGTGATTACAAAACACCTGGCCACTTGTCTCAATTTTTCACGCGCTTCCTGCACCGATGATGTACCTGTAAAAATCATTGCCTCTTCATCATTACAAAAAAGAAGATCCACACCGGTACCAACCACTTCTTCCATCTGTTTGGAGAAGTATTTCACCATGCTGGGATCGGAAAAAGTGAGGGCCACTTCTACATTGTTTTCCTGTGCAATACGCTTAGCCTCTTTCATGGCCTCAAGTCCTTTTGGACTGGCTACCAGATATCCTTCCAGATATACATAAGTGGACTCTTTTATAGCCGCCTCGTCCACGTGCTCGGGCGACAGAAATGAACTCACCCCTAAAAACGTATTCATAGTACGGTGTGCGTCTGGCGATGTCATTACCAGGCATCGACCCGAATGTCCTTCCGGACAATTCTCATGTTTCAAAGCGGTATCAACACCGTTTCTTTTCAAATCGTCCAGAAAAAATTTACCCAACGTATCGTGCGCTACCAGACAGGCATAAAACGATTTTCCTCCGAACTGATTGATAGCAACTACCGTGTTACCGGCAGAACCGCCACCACTCATTTTGCTCTTCTGCATATCAATAACCTTCATCAGCTCCAATTGGCGCTTTTCATCTACGAGCGTCATTACACCCTTTTCGATGCCATTCTTTTCAAAAAAGTCGTGGTCAACTTCGGTTACAATATCAACAATAGCATTGCCAATGCCGAAAACGTTATACTTTTTGCTCATGTACTGTTCGGATTTTCCGCAAGGATACAGAATAAATAGAAGAATCCAGCAGGAAGTATTCAATAGAATTACCTCACTCACAGGTTTACCTGAAGTTACTTCTTCTGAACATTCATGCTTAATGTCATTTTATACTTTCGCGCCCGGTCGGGATAGTCTGTAATAAAGCCATCTACCCCCATCCCCTTCAAGAGCAGCATCTCTTTTTCTTCGTTCACCGTCCAGGGGATAACGCGGATTTTCTTTTTATGCAATTGCGTCACCTTGTCCTTCGTCAATAATTTATAATAGGGGCTATAGATAGAAGGATTAAATCCCAGATCATTGAGATTGGCATCAATTGATTTCAGATTTTCCACCAGGGCAGCCAGCCTTACTTCGGGATACTTTTTATGCCAATAACGCAGCGCTCTGAAATCGAACGACTGAATAACTACACGCTCAAGTGGTAAGTATTGATTAATGAGGGCATATACTATATCTGAATATTCTTCCACCGGTGGATGAAATTTTTTATCGGTTTCCGGTGAGCTTTTGATCTCAATATTATAATCTACTTCGTATTGTGTAAAACTTTTAATGTGATCTTCCACCGACACGATAACATCTTTCAGCAGAGGCTTGCTGACAGAAAGTTTTTCCTGCTCAGGAAATTTTTCATTACCTTTTGATCCGCAATCATAGCGCAAGACATCTGCATACGTCATCTCATAGATGTTATACTTCTTTTCATCTTTTTCAGAAAATGACTTACCGGTGCTATCAAGACATATAGCGGCCGACATAAAGGGTTCGTGTGAAAGCACTACCTGTCCATCTTTTGTGATGACAACATCCATCTCAAGCGTCATCACACCGGAGTCCAGCGCTGTTATAAAAGCGGGAATTGTATTTTCAGGTTTCAGTCCGCGCGCTCCGCGGTGACCTTGCACTTCAAATTTGGGCATATAAATCTGAGCCGAAGAGGATAGCGAAGCAATCGCCAACAAAAATAACACACTGAGTCGTATCATGCCCGAAGATAAACCCGATGAAGTCAACGCACAAGTGTCGCGATGAAGCATGTATTAGCAAAACATTATAAAAATAAACATCCACATACAGTGCGCGCACCGGGTCAAACCTCACCCCTGAAACCTCAACCGGGCAGCGCACTGCATGTGGATGTACTTCACATGCCTGTGAATAAATATCTTAATGTCCTACATTACTCATGTCTACTTTATTCTTGGCTGGCTTGAGTATGAGCACGAACGGCACACAGAGTAAGAAGAATATACCGATACCCAGGAACACATCCATATAGGTAAGCAACATAGCCTGCTTCGTTACCATAAAATCCATCAGCTGATTAGCCTGCATCGTAGCCCGATCTGCACCGGAACCCTGGGCCATGAAGTTTGCCTTCGAGTTAGCAAGCCATTGTTGTACATTAAGACTATATGGTGAAACGTGGTTGATGAGATCTGCACGATGCTGTACACTTCTGCGGCTGATATATGTACTGATTAATGCGATACCGAACGATCCGCCTAGCTGACGTACCATCCCGGTAAATGCTGCACCCTGACCGATCTCTTTACCTTTCAATGACGACAATGCCAATGTTGTGGTGGGCACGAACAGGAAACCTAATCCAACCCCACGAAGCATTAGTATCCAGAAAAAATCTCCTTCACCGGTAAATGGAGTAATGATCGTATAAGCCCACAAGCTGAAACCAAAGAATACAGAAAAGCCCAATGCAATGAGATTTTTTTGCGATACACCTTTTTGAATGGCGCGCCCAACAATAGGCATCATTAACCCCGTAGCTACTGAACTTGGCACCAACATTAAACCGGCTTGCAACGCCGTCCACCCCAACGAATTTTGCGTGAAGAGTGGAATAACAAAGGTTGAACCGTACAGACCGAAGCCCAATATAAAAGACAGTATAGTACCAATAGCCAGGTTCCTATCCTTCAACACACGCAGTTCTACGGCCGGATCTTTTGCCACCAGTTCGCGCCAGATAAACAGATATACTCCCAATACAGCTACCACTGTAAACGTAATGATCCATTCATCTGCAAACCAATCGTGTTCCTGGCCTTTCTCCAATACAAACTGCAATGAACCAACGGCCATAATCAGAAAACCAATTCCCCACCAGTCTACATCCGCAAGAGATTTCTTGCCTCCATAGTTAGGGCTTTTCACATACGATAATGTGAGAAGCGTTGCAATGATACCAATGGGTATATTGATATAAAATATTAGAGGCCACGAATGATTGGTCACTATATATCCACCCAATGGAGGGCCGAGTGTAGGACCCACAATAACCCCCATGCCATAGAGTGCCTGTGCCATACCACGCTTTTCCGGAGGGTATACTTCTGTAATGATCGTTTGTGAAGTAACCAGCAAGGCACCGCCACCAAGCCCCTGTATAAACCGGAAGAACACGAGCTCCCATATATTGGTAGCATTACCACATAAGAAAGAGGCAACAGTAAAAATAACGATGGATACAGCAAAGTAATTTCTTCTTCCAAACTGCTGCGACAACCAACTGGTGAGCGGTACTATAATTACGTTGGCAATGGCATACGCTGTAATTACCCAGCTCACGTCATTCAAGGTGGCACCCAGGTTTCCCTTCATGTCGTTAAGGGCCACATTTACAATGGTTGTATCGATGATCTCCAGCAAGGCACACATTACCGCCGTGATGGTAATGATGACCCGGTTAAAGCCATATTCGACCAATGATTCCTGCTGAAGCATGTATATTAATCTAAGTGTACGTCAACAATAACATTCATACCGGCACGCAACAGATTTGCTTTCTCTGCTGTATCTGTAAGAATAATCTTTACAGGCACGCGCTGCACTACTTTCACAAAATTACCGGAAGCATTATCAGCTGGTAAGAGCGCGAACTTTGCACCGGTAGCAGGTGATATGGATTCAATCTTACCTTTGAATGTTTCGTGCGGATATGCATCTACTTCAATCTCTACTTCCTGGCCCGGCTTCATTTTCTCCAACTGGGTTTCTTTAAAGTTGGCAATCACCCACTTCTGTTTCTCCGTTACCAAAGCGAACAATGACTGACCTACCTGCACCAATTGTCCAGGTTGAACATTCTTACGAGAGATCACACCCGCTGTAGGCGCTGTGATATAGGCATACGACAACTGTAGTTTGGCAAAGTCCAGATCGGCCTGACGCTCTTTTACTACCGTTTCTGCCAGTGCTATATTTCGATCGCTTACGGTACTTTGCGCTTTGCGTGCCGATGTTTCGCGAAAGCTGGCTTCGCGCTGACGCTTGGCAACTTCAAGTTGTTTAAGCGCAGCATCGCGTTCCGCCTCTGCCTGCTCGTATTGTTGTTGCGTAATGGAATTGGTTTTGATCAGTTCTTCATAACGTTTGAAGTCCTGCTCTGCTCTTCGGGCTCTTACCTGAGCGATCTCCACATTTCCTTCTGATGCCTGAAGATTGGATTTTGAGCTCAACACATTTTCTTCTGCTGTCGTGAACCCTGCTCTTACGGCTGCCAGATTTGCTTTTGAATTTTCCAGCGCTGCTTCGGCTTGCGTAACGCGCAAGGCAAGATCGCGGGTATCAAGCACAACCAATGTATCGCCTTTTTTTACAACGGTATTATCGTCAACTAATAAACGCTCTACATAACCGGATACTTTCGGAATGATTGGACTGATATCGCCTTCCACCTGGGCGTCATCGGTTTCTTCGTGGTGCTGGCCATGTATATATTTTGTTATACCGAATGCAGCACCGGCTATTACCAACGCTCCTAATACGATAGCAAATCTTTTATTCTTGTTATTCTTCGTTTCCATACAGTTTGAAAATGCTTTTTTATTGAAGGGTTCCGGTTGATTTCTGAAGTTCGTAATAGGCGATCATAGTCTCTGCACGGGTAGTAGCATAGTTGATGCGCGCCTGCAGCAAGGCTACATCCGCTTCGAGATAATCGGAGAGAATGAGAAGACCTTGTTTGTATTTGTTTTGCGATATCTGAAAATTTTCTTCCGCCTGTTCAATCGCTTTTTGTGTGATGGTCAACTTATCAAGCGATTTCTGACAGTTGAGGTATTTTTGACGAATATCAATACGCACCTGATCGTTTGTTGCCTGGCGCGATGCCTCGGCCTGTTCTACTTTCGCACGTGCTTCCTGCATACCATGTGATGCATGCAGTGCACCGGTTATACTATATTTCAACGCCACACCACCGTTTAATGCGTTAGTGATGTTCACTACATTTGGAATGAATGCATTTACATAACCGGCAGTCAATGCCACGGTTGGAAGCCGATTTGCCTTCGCTATTTTATAGTTGGCTTCTCCAGCCTTTACTTGTGCATCTACCGACTTCAATTCATTTCGGTTAGACAGGCCTGCTTGTAAATATTCTTCCCACGTAGTTAATCCCGCAAGATTAAACATACCAGTTGTGTCAAGCTCAATTGTGGTTTGATCGGGAAGCCCCAATAAAACAATGAGATTGTATTCTGCCAGTTGTACATCGTGATTTACATCGGTGAGAGCAAGCTCTACGTTGCTCGCCTGCAGCTCGGCCTTCAACCGATCATTACGTGCCAGTAATTTTTGAGCTTCCATGTTCTTAAACTCGGTTACGCGTTGTTGCTCCTGCTTCAGATTCTCTTCAACAGTACGCTTGGTTTCGAGGAGCTCGTAGTATTGATATATAGCGGTTGCCGTGGTTACGGTTACTTCGCTCTTTGTAGTTTGTGCATCATATCTGGAAGCTTGTTCCAGATATTCGTTCATGATTCTGGTGTTCTTGTTACGAAAACCATTAAAGACCGGCCATGAAGCGGAAGCTTGTACCAACGCTATATCATGCATATTAGCCAATGCTGCGAGCGGAGAATCGGAATTTCCACCGCTGCCGGATGAAGATGAGTTGTTTGAAAAACTGATATTGGGTGTATTGATATGAAAATAGTTGGCACTCACGCCTACTTCTGGCAAAAGTTTATCTCGCGACTGCGCTACTCTGGCTTGCGCCTCCTTGATCTTGGCATTTGACACTACCAGCTGTTTACTGTTGGCAACACCCAGATCGATCGCTTCTTTTATCGTGAGCTTCTTAACCGATTGTGCATGCAATTGCATAACGGCCAATAGCCCAATGAGGAGAATACTGATTTTTCTAAACATGGATTTATATAATTCTTATTTCACTAAATAACCTGTCAGCAGATCAGCGAGATATTTCTTTACGCGTTTCCTGAAAGCATCATCATCCTCCCCTGCACGTATCCAACGCTTACCGAGAACAGCGTGTGTTACCTGATATATAACACCAAATAAAGTTGCTATCGCAAGATCTATATCTACACTCTTCTTGAACGTTTTTTTACGTTGTCCGTCTTCAATCAACTTTCGAAGCTCGGCAGTATTCCGGTTTAGTATCTTGTTAATTCCGTCTACAAGCTCCGGGCGCTGCACCACAGACATTTCACGGTGTATCAGGTGATAATACCGACAATTATCAAAGAGCTTCTCTACATACAAGTCAATTACCAGCAAAAGCTTCTCTACGGAAGTAGCCTCCGACTGGTTAATATCATGCAGCTTCATTCGGGTTGCATCGGAAGACTGTTCCATTACTGCCAACATCAGGTTCTCTTTCGAGCCGAAATGATAGTTAATAAGAGCAACATTCACCTCTGCCTTGGTGGCTATTTCGCGCACGCTTGTGAGGTCAAAGCCTTTTTCTTCAAAAAGGGCTCGTGCCGCAGAAAGTATCTTATCACTTGTCATGGCTGTTATTAACGGATGCAAAGTTAAACGGTTGTTTAATTTTTAAACAAATGTTTAAAAATTAATTTTTCTGCCTGCTTTACCAGAAAGCAAACGGTTGAAAATAAGAAGGCCTTTCTTAAAAGGGTTTAAAATCATGCCCGCCACAGTTCAACCTCCTAAACACAACACAACCTTAAATATTAGCAGCTACAAACAAGAAAAGATCATCAGTCCTTTTTTTAAAGGCCTGATGATCTTTTCTTATTAATCACACTTAAATCTATCGTATAATCCGCATCATGCCACCGCGTGGGGGCCGCATCCCTCCCATGGGATTCAATTGCTTGTTAAGTGCATAGATGAAGCTGATCATATAATAGCGTCCCAAGGAGTTGGAAACCTGTCGTTGGAAATAATTTACATCAGCCGTTTGAGAGACTCCTATATTCTTGTTAAGAAGATTATTGGCAGATAAACGAATCTCGCCACTCTTTGCTTTCAGTAAAAAGCGCGAGAACGACAGGTTCACCAACGGTATAGATTGTTTATAGTCGCTCGTTTTGCTTTCATAGATCAGGTATTCAAGGGAAGAAGTGAATTGATAATTTTTGAGGAACGAGAAATTTGCTTCTGCTGTAAACGTCTTGTTAAAGTACAATTGATTTGCGGCCTTGTTAAATTCATAATCGGTTGACTGGCGGCTGATGTTAGCACCGAGGCTTGCATCAAAAATTTCTTTATACCGGTAGTCGTACCGAAGTCTTCCACCATACGTATTTTGGGCAATCGTGCTCTCCTGTCCTTCCACCACATTTACTCCATTCTGGCGTGTAACACTGCCCGATATACTAAACCTGCTGCCAATCGATTGTACCGGAAAGCTAAACGTAGCATCACTATTAATACGGGTGTTGTTAGATACGTTTACCGGCTTTGAAATACGCACTTGCTGATCGGTATAGCTCTGCGCTGTAGTAATAGCGTTCTTTGTATAGGTGGCGTCTACAAAAGCAAAGAAGCTGATAAACTTGCCGGGTTCAAATGTCATAAAGTTGATGCGGGCATTATGAGCATACGCCGGGCGAAGGTCCGGATTACCAACATACCAGTTTAGCTGATCGCTATTATCTACAACAGGCTGAAGTTGCTGTATAGAAGGCTCCTGCACGGATGTCTCATAGTCAACGCGAAGATGCTTTGTGGTAGAGAAATCATAATTGAAGTGAGCCGCGGGCAAAAAATTCTGATAGGATTTGGAAATCTTCTGATTCAGCAATATCAAGTCTCCATCCAGGTAAGTTTGTTGCATGCTGGTACCGGCTGTGAAATTATAGTTAGAGCGATTAATGCGGAAATTTATACCCGCACGATGATATTGATAATCGCTCCTGTATTGATTACTGAGAGAAGCATTAAATACATAATCCTCGTTCCGGATATCGTACACATTCTTTGATACATCATTCAGGTTCTGCCGAAATGTATAATTTGCCTCCAGGTATTTACGATTGCCTAACGGCTCGGTATAAGAAAGTGAACCGCTATAGCTTACTGTATTTGTCTTCTGCGTATTGCTTTGTAGCACTTGTGTAGTTCCAACATCACCGGTATAGTATGTATTGGTGGCATCCTGATTGCCATCGCGGTCTGTATCTGTTGACGCAACTTGTGCATTTACCGAAAGTGTCCGTCCCTTTTTAGCAAACCGATGGCGCCACAATAAATTGCTATTGATATTCACTGTACTTCCCTGTGCATATACTTTGCTTTCACTTTCATTGAGGGCTGAGCCATCGGCTGCCAGATTCTTGCTTTGGCCTTTTGTATCCGATTCCGTTTCATTATACGAAACACTGTTTGTCCACTTGAGTGAATTCATGGAATCCAGTTTGTGTTCGAGCATAGCATTTACCCGGTGATTCTCATTTGTGTTTAGCTGGCGGCTTTGTGAATTGAATTGCAGATCTCCTGTAGATAAATAGTTGGTTCGCTCCGTGGTGGAAGTTATATCATGATCGAGGTAATTATAGAAGTAACTTGTAT
Organism: Ohtaekwangia sp.; assembly: GCF_036786105.1. Taxonomy (NCBI): domain Bacteria; kingdom Pseudomonadati; phylum Bacteroidota; class Cytophagia; order Cytophagales; family Fulvivirgaceae; genus Ohtaekwangia; species Ohtaekwangia sp. The sequence goes on along the minus strand of NZ_DAIQRQ010000046.1, from coordinate 25,812 downwards.
TCAGCTCAGTCTTCCTGTTAAATTCCTTATTAAAATTTACTCCTCCAGCATAGTTAGTCATGATACCGCTGTTGCGACCACCAAAATTTAGCGGTACACTATTCTGGCTATTGTTTGAATTTACCGTTACCTGCACCTGTCTTCCGCTCGCCAGTTGTTGTGAGCCACCGGTAAAGGTCATGTAATCATCCATCGAAAACCCCTGCTCATTGATATTATTACCCATACCTAAAACTGAGAGCTGCTGATCTTTGCGAAAGCGATTCAGGTTTGCTTTGGCAGAGAAACGATCTTTTGTACCAACACCTCCCTGCAAATTTCCAAATACGCCATTGCGTTTCTCTTCTTTCAATTCAAGGTTGATAGTCTTTTCACGCTGGCCATCATCTATACCGGAGAATGTGGCCTGGTCTGATTTCTTATCGAACACTTGTACTTTGTTGATTGCATCTGCGGGGAGATTGCGCGTGGCCAATTTCGGATCATTACCAAAAAAGGTTTTGCCATCTACTGTTACACGCTGTACTTCCTCGCCCTGCGAGCGTATCGTACCATCATTGTCTACTTCCACACCCGGCAATTTCTTCAGCAGCTCCTCTACATTGGCATTCTGCAATGTTTTAAATGCCTTGGCATTATACTCGATGGTATCGCGCTTTACAGTTACTGGTATTTTTTCCGACTCTATAACTACTTCATCCAGCTTCGTCTGGGCCAGCGCCATTTTTAGCGTTCCGAGATCAAGTAAGTCTCCTGCTGGTGCTTTAACCGTAGATGAGTATGTTTTATACCCAACATATGTCACCTTCAATATATAGTCTGTCTTCGTTAGATTTTTGATATCGAACTGACCGGTGGCATTGGTCGCACCAAAATTTACAAGCGATGAGTCTTTGGGGCTAAGCAAAATAACGGTAGCTCCCTGCAGCGGATTAGCAACTGAATCCGTGACCTGCCCCTTCAACGTAAATTTTTGCGCATACGAGAGTTGGGTAACGAACAGCGCGAAGAATACAAGTCGTTTCATATCGAATCGATCGTTGGGTTTGGATATTGTCTGCTGATATATATTCGTTATGTCGTGTCAGTTACGGATTATTATATTTCCATCCCGTCCGCCCATGCGTTGCATCTGCTCTTCCATCATTTTGCGAAAATCTTTCTCCGTAATTTTTGTGCCTCCCGATGGAATTTTCAATTCACCTTTTTTAAGTGCACGTGGTTCCATCTTCACCAGCGTAATTACGCGCTCACCATCATTGATCTCTACCTGCACAACCAGACCTGGAAGCGTATTAAAATTTTCAGGACCTATAAATGAGCGGACGGCTGTTGTATACCACGCTACTATATTTTGCTTTCGCTCTTCGTTATAATAACTGGCCTGACGGCATTCATATCCTTTTATAGTTTTCACTTCGCTTCCAAATCTCCAGGGCATAATGCGGATAGAATCTTCTATAAGATATTTCCTGCCCATGAACTCCTGCTGCATAACGCGTTTGGAAGACTCCTGATTAACATAGAACACAGCATTGGGTCTGCGAAAGCGCATGCGCATACCGCCATTCTCATCGGCAAATTCATCGTCTTCTTCCTCTACCGGTTGATAAAGTGATTCACGGGTATTGAAGAAGAGCTGATCCAAATGCACATTATACTCCGGCAGCATGTTCTTCATATCCTGACGGTCGGGCGGAAGCCTGCGGTGCATATTTACTTTTACTTCGTATGTAATAACACCTTCGGTAGATTGCCCGAATACAAAATGAGCAGCCGTGAGCGACACCAGGATGCCCAGGAATATAATGATTCGTTTCATGGTTTTTGATAATTGCATTTTTGATTACTGGTCAAATGTACACCTCTGGATAGCGGCCAACGGTTAAAGGTTCTGAAAGGAATGTTAATTAACGTTAAAAGTGTGTTGGCTCTGTCAGCAGACCCTTACCTTTGTAGGGTGTTACCGATCCAGATACATCGTTGTTGATGCTGACGGCAACACACACTATCTTGACATGAAGCAACAAAAACACATTATTATACTTGGGCTCATGATCGTGAGCATTATACTGCTGATTGTACTGCAGGCATTCTGGCTGCGAAGTTCATACGAACGCGCCTATTTTGATTTGAGACGTGAAACAAATGATCTATTTCGCAATACAGTTTCTGCATTGCGCGATTCGATTATTGCAAGAAATATACATGCGGTACCGGCAGATTCATCCTTCGCCGGTGCATTGGCGCCTGCAGGTATACGCGCTGAAGTCAGCGACTCAATCAAAGGTTCGCAGAATGTAAAATTCCAGATATATATTTCATCTACCCGGACGGATTCGGTTTCTAAAGAAATGCTGAAGCCCCTGGTTGCACGTGTGCAGGGTATACAGATGCGCAACGAGGCCGGGAAAAGCTTTGTGGTAAACATGGATGCCGATACACTAAACCGCGACAGCCTGCGGTTACATTTTACTCATGCATTGGCAAAAGCTTCTATATCGGCTCCCTTTAACATCCGTCATATTGTGCGCCAGCCGGAGCATCCGGATTTTCTACCCGATTTTTCACCTCGCTTTAACTATAATCATCACAAGATCAACCGGGGTGAGTTTCGTGATAACATTTTTAGCGACACCATACACTCAGAACCCGTGCGCTTTAACCCCTTACATTTATATGCTGTGTCCATCATTCACGTACGGAGCATATTGTTAAGTGAAATTACTCCGCAAATACTTTTCTCCGTGTTCCTTACGGTTGTGATCCTGATTGCCTTCCTGGTAATGTATCTGAATATCCGCTCGCAGCAACGGCTCATGAAAGTAAAGAACGATTTCATCAGCAACATTACGCATGAGCTCAAAACTCCTGTTGCCACCGTGAGTGTAGCCATTGAAGCATTGAGAAATTTTCAGGCAAAAGGAAACCCGAAGCTCACAGCCGAATACCTTGACATTGCACAGAGCGAATTAAACCGGCTTACGCTGATGACGGACAAGATATTGAAGACGTCTATATTTGAAGATCGTGGTGTTGACTATAAACCTGAACAAGTAAACCTGGATGATATGCTTCAGCAAATACTGTCTTCTATGAAGTTGATCTTCGAAAAACGAAAAGCATTTGTCACCTATGAAAAGGACGGCACTAACTTTGAGCTTCAAGGTGGCGCCATGCACCTTAGCAATGTAATCTATAACCTTCTGGACAATGCCATGAAATATAGTACCAAAGATCCGGTTATTCGCGTCATCCTGAAAAACTCTCCGCAGCAACTCACGCTATTGGTAAAAGATCAGGGCATTGGCATTCCGCAAGAGTATAAGAAAAAGATATTCGAAAAATTCTTCCGCGTTCCCAATGGAGATGTTCATAATACGAAAGGCTACGGACTTGGACTGAATTATGTAGCGAGTGTAGTAAAAAGCCATGGCGGAAAAATTGAAGTGGAGAGTGAAGTGGGGGTTGGAAGTACATTTAAAGTTGTGTTGCCGAAATAAAGTCCGGAAGACGGGAAGACGGAAAGTCCGGAAGACAGGAAGTATTTCATAACATTTACACTCCCTTCTTTCAGACTCTTTTTCTTACGGACTTTCGGACTCTACGACTTTCTGACTTTTAAGAGCTATGACAAAAACAAAAATACTATACGTTGAAGATGAGCCGTTCCTGGGCAGGATTGTAAAAGAGAGTTTGGAGACGCGCGAATTTGAAGTAGTAATGGTAACAGATGGCAACGAGGCATTTACTACCTTCAGGGAATCCCAGCCGGATATATGTGTGCTCGATATTATGCTTCCCTCTAAAGACGGCTATACAATTGCCCGCGAGATACGACAAGCATCACCGAATATACCGATAATATTTGTTACGGCTAAAAATCAAACTGAAGACCTTATCAAAGGATTTGAATCCGGCGGCAACGACTATATACGGAAGCCGTTCAGTATGGAAGAGCTTATTGTACGCATTCATAATCTGTTGCAGATTACACAGCATCAAAAGAACGCCAACAACCAGGAATTTATCGATATAGGCTCATACCAGTTTGTGCCGTTACGCTACGAGCTGCGTTTTAAAGATTCTGTGCGCAAACTCTCACATCGTGAATCTACATTGCTGCAAACGCTGGCCGAAAACAAGAACGTTACCGTGCTCCGCAAAGATATACTCATGAAGTTATGGGGCGATGATTCATTTTTCAACTCCCGGAACCTCGATGTATACATTACCAAACTTCGCGATTACCTGAAAGAAGACGCAACGATCGAGATCATTACGATTAAAGGTGTGGGATATCACTTTGTTGCAGGATAAGTATCTTTAATTTCAAGTTTATAACCAACCCCGTGAATGTTGGTAAGGGCGATCTGCGGATCATCCTTTAATAATTTTCGAAGGCGCGATATAAATACATCCATACTTCGTCCTACAAAATATCCTTCATCTTCCCAAATGGCTTTTTGAATAATATCGCGATCGATCACTTTATTCAGATGAATGCAAAAGAGCTTTAGTAACTTCGCTTCTTTATTGGTTAATACCTGCACACCTGCACCCGAAATGATCTGCTGACTTGAGAAGTCGCACGTGAGTGAACCCAATGAATAAACAAACTGCTCGTCAGCCTTGGTAGGTTGGGTATATACACGTTTCAAAATCGCTTCTATGCGCAATAGAAATTCTTCAATACTGAACGGTTTCGTGATATAGTCATCCGCTCCGATTTTAAAGCCTTGTATACGGTCTTCCTTCATCGACTTCGCAGTGAGAAAAACGATAGGTACCTGCAAATTGAGTTTGCGAATTTCCTGCGCCAGGGTAAAACCATCTTTACCCGGCAGCATAACATCCAGCACACACAGATCATATTTAGTTTTCAGAAAATAACTCAGCGCAGAACGACCATCGCTACAGACGTCAACACTATAGCCGGCCATCTCCAGGTTATCCCGCAGCATAAAGTTCATATTCTTATCATCTTCGGCCAATAGTATAGTTCGTCTGGGAGATTTCATGCTACGCGTATTTCAGAAAAACATCGAACCGGCTGCCACGATTCTCTGCACTATCAACAGTAACCGAGCCGTTATGTGCTTTTGCAATTTGTAACACATAGGTAAGCCCGAGTCCAAATCCTTTTACATCGTGAAGATTGCCGGTGGCCGCACGATAAAATTTATCAAAGATATAGCGCTGTACATCGTGCTTCATGCCGGCACCTTTATCCGCAACGCTGATGAGAATACCCGACTCCCGATCGTGCGTAGTAATTGTTATCTCAGGTTCTGCAGGTGAATACTTATCTGCATTGTCGAGTAAATTATACAGCAGGTTCGAAAGATGAAACGGGTCGCCCACCAGCGATGATTGTGACGCCAGCAAATTTGTATTGATCGATCCATGACGGGCCTGGAGCCGCATTTCAAAATTGTGAATCACCGTCTCGATCAATTGATGTATATCTATTTTCTTTTTTTGCAGATGTACTCCACTCCGTTCCATTTGTGCGGTTTGAAGCACCTGCTCTACGTGAAAACGCAGACGCTGATTTTCTTCGTGAATGATACCGGCATAGTGTTGCGCCTTTCGGGCATCGCGAAGCATGGCCGTCTTCAGTACTTCGCTTGCCATGGCAATGTTTGTGATAGGCGTCTGAAGTTCGTGGGTCATGTTGTTGATGAAATCATTTTTTACTTCTGCCAATCTTTTCTGCTTGGAAAGATTTATCACCATATAAGCAAACACAATCAACACCAGCAGAAACACGGCTGCTGTGATAATCCACAAATTCAGCGAACCTGCAATATCCGCACGCTTGCCGGGAAAGGTAACAGCGAAGTCTGTGCGTGCTGTTGTGTGTTCACGCCCGAGACATGCAGCATCTCCTTCAGTTAATGCGCCTTGTTTATAAAAATTACCCCACAGCAATGCATTGTTACCATGATCATATATAGCAAGGGTAAATGCGCCAAACAGATCATGTTTTTTAAATTCAGCTCTGATCAGTGAATCCAGCAAGTTATATTCTATCTGCCGGTTCATAGAAACAAAGTACGTATTAGACTCACGCTTTTGTACAGGTTCAACACGTACTGAAAATTCCTTGCCTTCTTTCAAAAGCCTATCAGCAACACTTCGCAGCGCTACATTCACATTAGTATCGAATTGTCGCTCCTGTATAGCAAAGGCATTCACAAACCAGTATACCTGCAATACCAGCAGTCCGGTCAGTGCCGTGAGCGATGTTACGATCAATATTCTATATACACCAGGTTTCATATATATGTAAATGTAATGTTAAAAATCCATGGCTGTCCGGGAATTTACATTTCATTAACATCTTTTTACAATGGTTTTACGAAAGACAGCGGGCAACAGAATAGGTTTGAATAACATTTTACAACACATTTATGAAATCAATCCTAGCCGCACTCGCCACGATAGTTGTAGCCAGTGCATTTACCAGTTTTCATCCCGTCTCTTATACTGTGGATCTTCGGCAAAGCTCTGTCCGTTGGACGGGTTACTCGGAGTTCAGCTTTGGCGAGCATTCCGGAACCATCAAATTAATTACAGGCGATCTGCAGTTTGAAAAGGAGCAGCTCACGGGTGGCCACTTCGTACTCGACATGAACAGTATACAGGATGAAGACCTGGTGGCCGGGCACGGCCTGGAAAATCATTTAAAGAGCGATGACTTCTTTTCGGTAGAAAAATTTCCAACAGCTGCTTTCGAGATCAGAAAAGTTATACCCATAAAAAATCCACAATCCAACCAGCCTAACTTCGAGGTCAACGGTATTCTTACGTTGAAGGGCGTTAGCAATCCATTAACATTCCCGGCGTTGATAACAACTACACGTGAAGGTGCCATAAAGACCCATGCCAAGTTCAAGTTCGATCGCACCCAGTGGAACGTACGGTATAACTCCGGCAAATTCTTTAGTGATATAGGCGATGGCGCCATCTCCGATGCCATCGCTATTGAACTCGATATACTCGCCACACATTAACCATTATACTTATGAAACTATATATTTTAATGTTCGCAAGCCTTCTGCTTACTGCCGCCAAAAATGAACCGACAGAAGGCCTTATCTACCTGAGCCGCGATGGCGGTCAGCAGTGGACAACCATGGATACGGGGCTGCCGGATGATGCAGCAATCAACGCCTGGGTAGTATTTCAAAACTCAGTTGTAGTTGGAACGGAGTCGCATGGCATCTATATATCAGACAATGCTTTCAAGAGCTGGAAGCGCTCTTCAACGGGGCTCCCTGCGAGTGTAAAGATCAATGCGCTGCTTGCCAATAAAAATACTCTCCTGGCCGGTACTTACCAACATGGCATTTACATCTCTTATAATGAAGGAAGTACATGGCAGGCTACCACCAAAGGAATCGGGTTGACGTCAGTACGATGTTTCTTTATGCACCACGGTATAATTTTCGCCGGAACAACCGATGGTATCTTTGTATCGAATGATCAAGGCAGATCGTGGCAATCTGTACAACGCGGCTTTCAGGTCAATACTTTCGCATCTGACAACGAAAGGATTTTCGCAGCCACAAACATTGGTATATATCGTTCAACGGATTCAGGTAAAACATGGACTGCTTCTTTAAATAAAGGTGCATTTGCCAACCTTGCTGCAGACCAGGATAAACTGGTTGCCGTCATGTTTGATGGGCGCGCCTATATATCTTCTGATCATGGAATGCTTTGGCTGGACAATGCACCTTTTCTTGATCAATACACTTTTAAACTTACACCAGTTGGCAGAAAGATACCTTCTGCACCCTGGCGCGACAGCCTGTTTATATATTACTATCAACAATTAGCCGGACGCAACGGGTTGCCTAATAAAAACTTCTCACTTTTATTGCGTACTCCGTATGGTATACTGGCCACTGCGAGCCATGATGGCTGTTGAAATTACATACTATAAAAAAGAAAAAACCGGAAGCACATAACGTGCTCCGGTTTCCCTACCTAACCTACCTGTCAAACCAGAAAGCTTATTTCTTTTGCTATATCATTGTTTTTCGTTGCATTGTCATCCTTATCGCTTTCCATCGAATGCGATGGACAATGAAAGAAATATCCGCATGCAGTTTCTCATAAAGTGAAATTTAGTTTTGTGTGTGGACGGTATACAACGGTGTAGAATTCATGCGTTTTGCAAGAAGCGTCTATGAAGAGATGATAACATCAATGAACACCTGATTTTTCAGGATGATCAGAACAATAACGATTACAAAATTACGGAACTACGATAGTGTGGATTTATAACCACACCGTTCATCAAGGCATGCTTTTAGGATCAATAAAGCGATTCAAATTGTCTTTATAATGCTCGCTGATGGGTATCTGCGCTTTCAGCAAACTTATTCTGCCTTTCCGAATGGAAGTAATTTTATTGAGCGATACGATGAATGATTTATGTACCCGTACAAACTGATCGGCCGGTAATTTTTCTTCAAGCGATTTCATGCTCATTCGGGTAATAACCGGCCGCGGGCTTGATAGCAGGAATATCTTTACATAGTCTTTCAATCCTTCGATATAGGCTATATCGCTGAAATCGATACGCACCAGATTATATTCTGAATTTACAAACAGATACGTGGCAACGGGTGCTGCTGCAACAGGCTGAATAACGACAGGATGCTTTTGCGCCGTGAATTTATCGTGTGCTTTATTTACTGCTTTCAGAAAACGCTCAAAGGAAACGGGCTTTAAAAGGTAATCCACTACATCGAGGTTATAGCCTTCCAACGCATATTTTTCGTAAGCCGTAATGAAGATCACCAATGGGGGATTCTTCGAAAGACCCTGTAGAAATTGTATACCGGTAAGTCCTGGCATCTGTATATCCAGTAACACCAGATCAACCGGTTGCGTCTGCAAAAAGCTATTTGCTTCCAGTGCATTGGAACATTTCTTCAACAACTTCAGATAGGGAATTTTCTTGATGTTGTCTTCCAGCAAATCGAGCGCGAGTGGCTCATCATCTACAGCAACACATGTCATAGTTATTCGGGGATAATTCTCAGTTCAGTAATAAACCAGTTATCGTCTGTTTTATATATCTCCAGGGTATAAAGATCTTTGTACAGCAGGTCGAGCCTGCGGCGCACGTTTTGTAGTCCTATACCTGAGCTTTCGTCTTTTATTTCGTTGTTGGCAGGATTAAACCTGTTTCGTACTGTAAAGCTGATTCGATACGCGGTGGCCTCCAGCAGAATAATAATTACCGGCTCGTGAATTAATCCTACGCCATGTTTAAAAGCATTCTCAACGAAGGGCACCAGCAACATGGGCTCGATCAACACATCTTTTCGCTCTATATCTACATGAAAATGCATGTTGATGGTTGAGCCAAAGCGGAGTTTCTGCAACTCGATGTAGTTGTTGAGGTAATCTGCTTCCTGTTCTAAGGTAACTTTCTTTTCTGTATGGTATAGCGAATACCGCATTAATTGCGATAGCTGAATGATGGCTGCCTCCACCTGATCTGATTTCTTGCGCGCCAATGATGCCAGGCTATTCAGCACGTTAAACATAAAATGAGGACTTACCTGCGAACGCAGAAATGATAACTCCGATTTCAGTTTTTCATTCTCTTGTTCTTTCAACGCTGTTTCAAAAGCGGAGCGATCCTGCATAATGCGAAGTGCCAGGCTCAGCCCGAATACCATTAGAAAATTAGGTACACCTATAAACAATGGAGGGCCAAACATGTGACTGAAATTCCAGATCGGCATAATGTGCAACCGGATAAAGTAGCCCGCCAGCAGATATATAGTGAAGGAAAGTAAAACAATAAGTGCATACGGCCCCCAGCCTTTGCGTGAAAGTATGCGGGGCACTAGCACAAACATATTCAGGTAAAAGAAAATAGCCAGCAGGCCGTTTGTTACAAAGGATTCTACCCGAAACCAGGTAGGATCGAACGGTATATTCTGAATGGTGTCGGGAGGAGTATCGCCGGGAGGCGGTGCTATGCGTTGTTCAATAAAACGTGAACCTGTGCGGAAACGGAAGGGCATCATAAACAATAATGCCCAGCCAAACACATGCAGTGCTACAATCAGGACCTTATTGACAACTCCTTTTTTCAATGTTATCTATACAGAGCCGAACTCTTCATCCGGGGTTAAACTCTCTACGCTTTCTTAAATGTTGCCTTTCCTGCATACTGCCAAAAACAAAGGCTTCTGCTCATGCAGAAAGCCTTATTTGTTTGTTGGCAGGCTCCATCGAAACAATTATCCTATATACCGGACAGCGGCCGTTTCGCCATGATGAATTGAATTGCTACTTCATCACCAAACGCCTTTTACGATTCAATTCGCTTAAACGGAACGACAACCGCCAGCTTCACTGTAAACTAATTAGTTCGTTTCGCTATACTCTTCGAGAGGCTTGAACTCCCAAACATCGTCATAACGGCTGGTTCCGTTCTGGCCGGTTCCTACAAAGATTCTGCTGTTTAAAACAAAGCCTATAGCCAGGCTGCGCGCAGATCCTTCAAAAGATGTTTTGGTATCCCAGTTAAATGTAGTGGCGTCAAAATGATACACTGCTTTATCGGCGGCACCGCTGGAGGCTACACCACCTACTATATAGGCATCAGTACCGTTTACTACTGCTACTGCATCGTGACGGTACATAGCCAGTTTAAATTTGTCGTAATCAGATTGATCTGTACCGGGTGAGCGCTTGGTCCATGTAGGGTTGCTACCTTCAGCACCGGGTACAAACTCCCAGAAGTCGAGGTTGTAAGATCCATTATCACGACCTGTGCCTATATATGCTTTTCCATTGACTACGAAAGCCAGTCCCGATTCAATCTTTTCACCTGGATAGCTCACCACTTCTTTCCACGAATTTGTAGAAGGATCAAATTCCCAGAAATCGCTGTTCGTGTTGTCACCATCATATCCTGTACCTACATATCCTTTTGAACCGATTGCGAATGCTATAGCATTGTAGCGTGCGCTGCCGCCGAAAAGACCAAGTGAATCCCATTCGTTGGTGGTAGGGTCGTATACCCAGAAATCACCGAGTTCCTGTTTATCTTCATCGCGGTTATAACCGAGGCCTACATAGCCTTTGCCATCTACAGCAAAAGCAACGGCGCGTTCGCGCGGCTTGCCCGGGAAAGGTTTTATGGCCTGCCAGTACCCATTGTTGATGTCGAAACTGTATGCATCAGACCAATAGTCATCACCATCGAAGCCAAGACCAGCGTATACTGTTGTTCCAATAGTAAATGAAAATGCTCCTGATCGTTTTACGCCCTTATAAGGTGTAGTCTTCGTCCAGTTACCGAGCGTGGTTGAATCACTTGAAGAGGAACAGGCATTCAGTAACATGAAACCTGCTACTACAAAAAGCATTGCTGCTATTTTTATTCGTTTCATTCTTGATTAATTATTTACAGTGACAAAATAGATCCTGAGTTTCGTTTTATAGTTTATGCCGTTGTTACCCATATACACACGATCTGCTGAAACGGTATAATTGGTACCTATCGTAAATATCAGCGCATTTTCATTGAACTCGGTAAGGTTCATCTGGCTTTTAACAAACGCTGTTACATCCAGCGAATATTTTGTATCGCGTCCCAGGTCTTTGTCCAGCACCAGTGTAGCCTTGTTGCTTAGCTGGCCATATATGTTATTCTTTTTATCAGCCAGGTATACGGATAGTGCTGAAGGCAGTGGTTCTACATCAGAATACGACTTTCGAATCGGGTACATATCCAATATAGCCTGCGTCATATAGAAGTTGGTATTCATCTTCAGATCGCGCAGATAAGGCATATCAACACGCAACTCGAGCCCTGCTCCCGCCTGAATATAGGCCTCCTCATCTGTAACCGATGCACTGAGGCGCTCGTCTGTCTTCTTCAATGTAGTAAGTTTGGTTCCGAGCCGGTTTGCATGAATATTGGTATATACAATGTTTGATGTCGATGCCGGGAAAGCAATGTATTTTTCCTTGCTTGGTGTTACACTTTTATCGTAGTAATACAGGCGCAACTCTGGTGTAATGGTGAAGCCTATAATGCCGGTTGATGTAGTTGTATCCGGAAGTATAGCCAGTCCTTTTAAATAGCGGAGAAAGTTAGTAGAGTTTGTAAGCTGCTCGCTGTCGTTGGTAGCCTTGTTCCAAAGATCCTGACCTAAAGCGTCTGATAGTTTAATAACCACAGAGTCAATGCGGTGTGGAAGTGGCTGGAACGTTACTGTGCCAAGCGGATTTTGATCTATAGTAAACGTCTTGTCGTTGAATAACTGATTGTTCTTATCCAACTCCATCGTCTGGGTAACTTCGTGTACGCGCAACGTGATGTTTTGCGTTGTGTCGTAATAGTAATATTTATCATATTTCAACACCAGCAAAAGGTGCTCATACGATATATTATCTACATACTTGAGTGTAACATCCGATGAAGAAGAAGGTGTTACCTGAAAATAATTGGACATGGTGAGGCGTCCGAGCTTTTCGTCAGCGTGCGATCCCAGCAAAAGACGTGTGCCTCCATTGGTGCTCAGATCTTCTAACTTTATAGTAGATAGCTTAACTGTTGATGAGTCGATGAATGCATAGTCCAGTACGCCTTCATTGAAGAAGTCAGTGCCTACATCAGACGGAGAATCCGCACTGCACGCCACCATCATTGCCCAAACAATTAAAAGAAAAACAAATTGCCTCATGCCCCAAAGGTCTCCGTGGCAAAAGAAGGCCCTTCGCGGTGTTTCCTGAAATGAATGAGACAAGTGCGGTAAATTCATCTACGAACTGGTTACAAATTAAATCCTTTCATATTGTCCTTTTGTCGTGGACAACTCTTTTTTCTGCATAATCTTCTTATTTAAAGCGATTTATAAGCTTTACAAAGTATTTACGATATATACGCGCAAATAGATCGGCAAAAAATACGCACACGTAGTTTCATTGTGTACGTTTGTCGCTAATTCTTGTCGAGGCAAAATGCCCTGCCGAAGTTGCACGATCAATAAAACTGCTATGTTGAGATTGACCCAGGTTTTCATCGCCGGAACAATTTTATGTGCCCCGTTCACGCTGCAGGCACAAAATATTTTTAACTCTCCGTATTCTGTATATGGCATAGGAATGATTAACAACCGCACCTCTTCCATGAACAGAAGCATGGGCGGTGTTGGTATTGGTATTCAAGACGATTTTAACCTGAACCCTGTGAACCCGGCTTCGTACGGTGCTATTTCCTCTCCCATTACACACGTCTATGAAATAGGCTTATACGTTGAGTCTAATCGCTATCGCTCGGTGCAGAACACCGACTCTAAATCCACGGGCGGCATCAACAACATTAACTACTGGTTTAAATTCTCGAAGTGGTGGGCTGCTTCTGCAGGGTTAGCACCTTTTAGCAGTGTTGGTTATAAAATTACCACACCCCGCGCCCTGGGTGCATCTTCGGATGTGAACTACACATACAGCGGCAGCGGAAACCTGAACCAGCTATACATGGGCAATGCCTTTAACATTGTAAAGAATCTGTCGCTGGGCGTTAATATTGCCTATATATTTGGCAGCACTACAAAGAGCGAAAATATAGACCTGGCTACACAGTCGCTCACCTATCAGAACCAGATCGTGGCACGCAAGGTAAATGTCGATTTCGGTGCACAGTACAGATTTAATTTTAAAAAGCGCGCATTGGTAGTAGGCGTTGTGTATGACGATGGCGTTACGTTTCACGGCAAGCAGCGGGGTTCATTGTACGATGCCAATGCCGATACGCTTACTTCGTCTGCCGGCAAAAAGCTTACCTATAAAATTCCAATGTCTGCCGGTATAGGTCTTGGTCTGCACTCCAGACTTTCCGTGATTGCTGCTGATCTGAAATATACCAAATGGACTTCTGCAAGTTTCTCTGATCAGAACGGCCTTGTGTTCCAGGATACCTGGAAACTTTCTGCAGGCTATTTATACAAAGGCAATCCCAACGCTGAAAATTATTTCGGGCTCGCTTCACTTCGCGCCGGTTTCTATGTGCAGCAATATCAACTTAAACTGGATGGCACCAGTTTCCCTTCGTGGGGATTATCAGCAGGGGTATCGCTTCCGGTGTTCGATGGTAAATCGGCTGTAAATCTCACTTACTCCTATGACCGACTGGGCACTACCAGCAACAGTCTTATTTTGCAAAACTCACAGAAGATTATGATCGATGTTGTGATCCGCGATCTGTGGGGTATAAAACGCAAGTTTGATTAATCCAATAAAAAGCCGGTGACACAATCGTATCACCGGCCCATATCTTTATCGTTGTAATTTGAATCTTGTTTTCTGATTTCCTACCATCAACGTGAAGTAGCCATCTTCCAGCAGTTGTTCGCCATGTTTATTCGGAAACGTAAGTTGTTCCAGCGGACGAATGGTAAAGCTGAATGTTTTAGACTCTCCCGGTCTGATCAACTCCTTTTCATAATATTTCAGATCGCGTACCGGCCGCGATATACTGGCCACTTCATCGTGCAGAAACCACAGCACTGCTTCTTTACCTTCGCGTGAACCTGTATTCTTTACTGTTACACTGGCTTTAATTTCTGCAGTCTCACTGGTCAATACAGAATCACTTAATATCAAGCCACTATATTCAAAAGTAGTATAGCTCAAACCTGTTCCGAACGGCACAAGGGCTATCGGGTTTTCAATTTCGTGTGCCAGGAGTATTTCACTGATCTTATGGTTGTGTGGCACCAAACGATTCACGGCATACGGATAATTAAAGCTCATCTTTGCACTTGGATTTACTTTACCGCTCAATATTTCAGCAATCGCTTGTGCGCCTTCAAATCCGGGTAAGCCTGCAAAGAGTACCGCTTTACATCCGGGATATATCTTGGTGATTACTCGCGGGCGGCCGCTGATCATTACCAGTATAACAGGCTTACCTGTAGCTTGTGCTGCTTTCACCAGCTCTACCTGATCATCCGATAAACTAATATCCTGTATACTTCCGAAACCTTCTGCATACGGCATCTCGCCGGCACAAACTATAATTGCATTTGCTCCGGCTGCCTTCGTCTTTATTTCACCAGGTGTAGCAGCCAGTGAAATACGACTGCCTGTAAATTCTTTCTGCAAGGCGGTGTAAACGGTTAGCATATCTTTCGGATATATACTTTCATCGTTTGCCATCCAGCGAAGCGTCCATCCGCCGGCCAGCGGTCTTTTCAGGTTGGCTGTTGGCCCGGCAACCACTATATTTTTAGCAGCAGCATTGAGCGGTAATATACCTTCGTTCTTCATGAGCACGATCGATTCGCGTGCTGCTTCCAATGCTTTCGCTTTGTTTTCAGATGCTCCTATACGGTTGAAGCGATCGTTGCGCGGCAGTGGATTTTCAAAAAGACCGAGTTCGAGTTTTAAACGAAGTATACGCGAAACCGAAAGATCGATGCGCTCCTGACTGATCTTTCCTTCGTTTACCAGCTCGCGCATATAATCGCAAAACGCAGTGGTATAAGGCGTCATCGACATATCTACACCGGCCATAATAGCCTTGTAGGTAGCGTCTTTCTCGTTCGCCGCTACACGGTGATTTCTGTATAAACGGATAATGTCTTCCCAATCGGTTACGGCTACACCCTTGAATTTTAATTTACCCCGCAGCACCTCAGTAAGCGCCCAATAGGAAGCGTGCACAGGTTCACCATTCAGATCGCCACTGTTGATCATGATTGTTTTTATACCGGCATCAATCGCAGCCTTGAACGAAGGAAGGTGAAATTCATAAAGTGCCTGTTCAGAGACATCAACGGGTCCGCGGTCAAATCCATATTTCGGATCGGAATAAGCAAAGAAGTGCTTCGCGGTAGCAGCAATTTTATAGGGCGCTATATCCGGATCGTTCTGTATCGTTTTTACAAATATACTTCCCATGGTAGCCGCTACATACGGAGACTCCCCGAGTGTTTCGTAGTAGCGTCCCCAGAGAGGTGTGCGTGCCAAGTCAAGCACAGGTGCAAACAACCATTGGTGCCCGAGGTCGGCAGTTTCAATCGCCGTAACATGTGCCATGTCGGCCGGGAACTGGTTGTTATAGGTAGCTGCTGTATTAAGGGCATGCGGAAATATAGTAGCACCCTCTACGTAGTTAGGACCATGCATGTGGTCTACACCGTAGATCACTGGTATCTTCAATCGTGAAGTCTTCAGGTTATATTCCTGCAGGTCTTTATAGAACTGATACCAGGTTTCACCAGGCACTGCAATACCATTGAGAAATGAGCCGATGTGATACTTGCGCAGCATTGCACCCAGCTTGGCAGTATCTACTTTGATCTCGATGCTGAGGTCGGAGCCTGCTCCCCAGTTGGCGTTGGTAACAATTGCTGAATTGTTGATCTGGGTCATCTGACCGATTTTTTCTTCCAGCGTCATCTGTCCGATAAGATCATCAATCTTCTTTTCAATAGCAGCGTTCTCGCTTCGTTCAGCGTTGCGCAGATCGGTTACCGAAAGTGCAGGAGATGCATGGGATGACGCAGCGTGGTCATGATTTTTGTCGCTGCAGGCGGCCGCGAAAGCAAGGGCTACCCCGGCCGCAAAGGCTCGAATGAGTACTCTCATACAGGTTAATTGGGTTTGGTTTGGACTCAAAAATAAAGCGTATAGAGACTTGGCTTTCAAATCTTTACTTCAATTCAAATAAATGATCTCGCAATCGTTTTCGTATTAGAAATTGTTTAGCTGTATAACTTCTTTCCCAAGAACTTTATAAATCTGTTACCTTGTGAGTTGCATGAAGCCAGCGGAATATTGGATCAATCACCTTCATCTTCTTCCTCATCCGGAAGGAGGGTTTTATAAAGAGACGTATCGGGCCTCCGAAACCATACCGGCTGCTGGATTACCAGCACAATTCAGCGCATCCCGAAGTTTCTCGACCGCTATTTATTTTTTGCTGCGATCGCACGATCGGTCACTGTTTCATCGTATTAAATCTGATGAACTGTGGCACTACCATGCTGGCAGCACTCTTACGATTTATATCCTGAACGACAACGGACTGACCGCTTCGGTGCTGGGACCTGACCTTGAAAAAGGAGAGTCGTTGCAAGTAGTTGTGCCTGCTAATAGTTGGTTTGGAGCAAAAGTAAATGAAGAAAATACCTATACCCTTTCAGGATGTACGGTTGCTCCCGGGTTCGACTTTGCCGACTTTGAAATAGCGGATCGGAGCCTTTTACTTAAAACTTTTCCTGCGTTCGGTAGCATCATTGAATTATTGACGAACTAGTATACTGTGCTGAAACGATTTATTTTTTGCTCTCTTCTTTTTATAGGTGTTAGTTCTGCTTTCGCACAGAAGGAAGAAGTGTTTACAGGTATTCTGGTAGACTCCGCTACTTTTAGCCCCTTACCGTTTGTGAGTGTGCGTGTAAAGAACTCCATGCGGGGAACCTCAACCGACATTCAGGGTAATTTCAGCATCTCGGCCACACAACGCGATACATTGGTTTTTTCACTGGTAGGCTACCAAACCATAGAGCAGTCGTGTTGGAATTGGGAACCCAGCGTAATCCGCATGACGGAAAAAGGAATCCTGTTAAAAGAGGTCACCATCGAATCGACTGTGATTGATCCCTACGCAGGAATGTTCGATGATGAAAATGCCAAGATTGCCCACCGGAAGCTTCCATTCTATTTGTCTAAAACAAAGAAGCAGAAGCGCAAGCTGGTGTGGCTCCGTGAAGATAACCTGCGGGCAAAAACGTATGTGGATGTGGTGATCAACAACCCGGAAACCAAAACACGTCTCATGAAGCAATATTCACTTACGGAAGATGAATATTATAACCTGCTGGGGCAGTTCAACGCGAAGAACTACACGGTTATGTACTACCTCACTGCGGGCGAGCTGGTAACCATCCTGAACAATTTTTACGAGAAAAACGCGCCTCGCAAATGATTTCACTGTCCGCCCAAGGGCTGATACATGCTATTCAACTCCACTTTTAGTCAATTCAGCGACAAAATTCTCATTTTGGAAAAACATCCCAATTTCAATCATTGAAATTAGCCTTTACAGGCACTTTTTGCCAATGGCACCGAATTCGTCTTTGTGATGACATAACTAAACATCACTGAGACCATGAAAAAGTTAACTGTACTTTCTGTAGCCGTTCTGCTCTTCGCATCGTTCAACCTGTTCGCCAATGATGGAAAGATTGGTGATGGCAAAATTTCTGTACTTTCTAAAAAACGCGACATATTCTACTTCAAAGTTAGCCACGAGTTTATCGGTGCCACCGTCCAGGTATTTTCAGCCGATGGCCAATTACTTATGACTGAAGAGATCACACGCCACAAAGCTTTAATCGACTTTTATTATGAAAAGGCGGGCGAGTATACCATCCGAATCATAAAAGATAATACCGAGAAGAACTTCAATTTCAGCAAAGCAGGTGTTGCCGAAGAAGAATCAGAAGCCACAGGTCACTTCATCACGTTTAATCAGTAAGAGTATTTATTGATCGAGTCGCTTGAGTAGCTCGATCCCTTGTGGCCAGTTTCCAAACCCGGCAGCAACATTAATGTGCCCTGCTGGTCCTACAGATACAAGCTCGCTTCCCCCAGGCATCTGCAAAATGCTGAGCACGTTCGCTGGTAACATAATAATCATTTGTACTCGCTACTGTAATAGAGGGAAATGGCAATTTATTTAAAGGCATCGGTGCAAAGCCCGTTGTACCCGGAGGATAGGTTTCTGCCTCTGTGTCGCTGGGCGCTACCAGCAATGCTCCCTTAATGGTTCGGTTAAATCGTTTTGCCCAGAAGGCAATCGTGCAACATGCCAGGCTGTGCCCAACCAGTAGCACATCTGTTGTATTCAGAGATACGACCTTGCGATCGATGGTTTCAATCCAGTCATTGCATACCGGTCGTTCCCATTCTTTCTGTTGTACGCGAATAAAACTATACTCTTGTTCCCAACGAGTTTGCCAATGCCCTTCTCCGGAGTTGCCAAGCCCCGGCAATATCAGTACCGAGGCTTTAAAAGTGTGCGATGCCATCCTGTTATTTTTAAGTTTGCTACTTAAAGTCTGGCTATTTTAAATCCGCATTTCCATTTATATATTTCACGGTATAGGTAAAGCTGTCAATACGCCAGCCCTTATCGGTGAGCACGCAATGCAAATCATAGCTTCCTACAAATTCGCGGGTACTGCCTTGTGTAGCTGCTTTCTTATAATGAAGGGCTATGGCATAACAAAAAACATTAGCCTCAATGGGTTCTGAAGCGAAGCGCACCAGGTGGTTCCCGGCCTGGTGGTGCACGGCATCTATACCTTCAAAACCTTTCTCCCACATGGCGCAGATATCTTTCGCCGGCACACTCTTCCCCTCACCGGCACCGAGCGATGACATATCGAACCAGATGCTTTCTGTTAACACTTCTTCGAGCAATTTATTCCATTGGTGATAGTCTGTGTAGATGAATAACTTATTAACAAGCTCGACTACTTCATCACGTTTGCTTTTGTTCTCCATGTAAAATACAGTTTTGGGTTGACGACAAATATAGCCGGGAAATTTTTATTGCAATTATCGGGTTTATACTCTGTAGTTTATAGAAAAGTGATTTTTATACCTGTTAAAACTTACATGCCTTTTTAGGCGGTTTTGATTTTTATCTGTGGTTTGTAACGGGTTTATTTTGAAGATTTTAGAACTCAATGCACCCCCCTATTCGAGTTTTTCTGATAACATTGCTTGTCGTGTTGTCCGTACGGGCTTTGGCCCTTGAGCAACCCGACAGTACACAACTTGCACAGCAGGCCGCTGGGGCATACGCCATCTTTCTGGCCAACCCCGATTCCTCCATCTCACTGGCCAGTGCTGTATTAACCCGCGCATTGGAGAAAGATTATATATACCTGCAAGGTTACAGCTATTTTATCCTCGCCAAAGCTACCTGGGCAAAAGCCAACTATCGCCTTAGCGTTGAGTATGGCTTCAAGGCATTGGCACGGTTTGAAAATTCACCACACCTATACTTATGGGGAGAAAGTCTGCTGGTACTGGCACGCACATCTGTAGACATGCACGACTTTAAACAGGCCAGCATTTTTCTAAACCGGGCCCGGACGCTGGCTATGCAGGCACATGACAGCAGGCTTCTGGCAGATGCATACCGCGAGCACACCATGTATCTGTCTGAAACCGGTGAATACGACTCTGCCCTGTATTTTATAGACAAGGGATTAACCCTATACTACGACACAAAGGATACGCTGAACATCAGCATCCTGTACGGACGCAAAACCCGTATATACTTTTTCTTGCACGATTACAAAAAGAGTATAGCTTACAATCGCATGGCCCTGCATCTCGATAGCATAGCGCACAACGTGAGGGCCATGGGCATATCTTTCTATCACGCTGCCCGCAACTACAATCAGCTGCATAAACCGGATAGCGCTATCTATTGTTTGAAGCAATCTATCAGACTGGGAGATTCCATCAAGAATCTATCGGGGCTTATCAATGCCCACATATTGCTGGCTGATATTTATAGCAGCACCAACAAACCGGTGCTGGCAGTAGAACATCTCAAACTTGCCAATCAGTATAAAGACAGTTTGTACAACTCCGAAAAGAACGGACAGATACAAGAGATGAAGTCATTGTATGAACTGGAATCCAAAGACAAAACGATTGACGCACTCGGTAAAGAGAATGCCTTGCAGCATCGGCTCATTTACAATCAACGCTGGCTTACTATACTCATGGCCATTGGCATTATTCTGTTGATGGGATTTATTATTCTGCTCTCGCGCCTGCGGTCGTTACAAACCAAAGCAAAC
This sequence comes from Ohtaekwangia sp., assembly GCF_036786105.1. Classification (NCBI taxonomy): domain Bacteria; kingdom Pseudomonadati; phylum Bacteroidota; class Cytophagia; order Cytophagales; family Fulvivirgaceae; genus Ohtaekwangia; species Ohtaekwangia sp. The sequence continues at coordinate 4,927 of NZ_DAIQRQ010000046.1, read as the reverse complement.
CGTACGCTGGAGGAGAAGAATAAAGCCATAGAACTGCAGCGCGAAGAAATGCAGGCACAGGCAGAATACCTGCACTACCTGAATCAGCTCAAGTCAAAATTATTCTCGGTTATCAGCCACGACCTGCGCGGGCCCATCGCTACCCTGCAATCGCTGCTGGAGCTTGTTACTTCCAGGAACCTGGCACAAGACGAATTTTTACTGGTGTCAGACCGGGTAAAAGACAACCTCAATGTAACACAGCGTACGTTGGATAATTTATTGAACTGGTCGCTGAGCCAGATGGAAGGTATACACACGGAACAAAAAACACTCGAAATAAAAACAACGGTTGACGAAGCCTGCAAATTACTGGATGATATAGCAGAACGAAAAAATGTGCGTGTTGAAAATATAGCGGCCCCCGGTATATATGTACTCGCAGATCCCAACCAGCTTCAACTTATTCTCCGAAATCTTATTCACAATGCAGTTAAATTCTCCAAAACCAAGGGCCGTGTATACATCACTACACACATCGAAAATGCGTTTTGTGTGATTGCCGTGAAAGATAACGGCATTGGCATGACACCTACGGAGATAAACAAGATTCTGACCCAGGAGCATTTCACCAAACGCGGCACACAGGAAGAAAAAGGAACCGGCCTCGGCCTGCTGCTGTGCAAAGAGTTTATCAAATTAAACGGAGGTGAGCTTCGTCTTAGCAGTATGCAGGGACAGGGCACAGAAATTTCATTTACACTGCCACTCGCCAGCTGATCTGTTCCCGAACATTCCGTTCAAGTACTGCGTTTCCTGTTTAACTAGCTTAAAAGCTAATGCTGATCTGCTAATGTCGATTTGGCAGTTTTTAGTACTTGGCTTAAAGCTTGATAAACAGAGTAACAAACAACCTAAATTAAATACAAGAAATGGGAGCGTTAATTATTGGTCTTTTTTTCATGGCAATCGGCTGGATTGTGCAATCTCGTCTGAAAAGTAAATTCAGAGAGTATTCACAAACACACCTTACCCGCGATTTGACGGGAGCAGAGGTAGCCCGATTGATGCTGGCAGATAATGGAATAAACGATGTGCAAGTAACACATGTAGAAGGTGAACTTACCGACCATTATAACCCTGCTACCAAAACAGTGAACCTGAGCGAGGGAGTATATTTTGGAAGAAATGCAGCTGCTACAGCAGTTGCAGCGCACGAGTGTGGCCACGCAGTGCAGCATGCCCGTGCTTACAGCATGCTGGAGCTTCGTTCGGCCATGGTGCCCATTCAAAGCATCAGTGCAAGAGTGATCAACTTCCTGTTTATGATCATGATATTCGGTTCATTCTTCGCATCGCAGATTATTCCGTTCCAGACAGCGTTGCTGATTATTATAGGGTGTTATGGAGTATTTGCGTTGTTTGCACTCATTACACTGCCGGTGGAATTTGATGCCAGTAAACGCGCTTTGGCCTGGGTGCAATCGCGCGGTATTGTAAACAACACGGAATACAGCATGGCAAAAGATGCACTGAAATGGGCTGCCATGACGTATGTAGTAGCCGCTATAGGTGCTTTAACAACACTGTTTTACTACGTAATGCTGTTCCTAGGAAGTCGCAGAGACTAACATTTGTAAACGATTGAAAAAGTCGTACAAAAGGTTTTAACATTACTATAAGACGTTTATTTTGCAAGCCTGGGCATTTAACCCAGGCTTTGTTTTTTATACCTGCACTGCGAACTCATTAACCCATAAAAAACTGATATGAATTTTCAACTAACCGAAGAACACCTGGCCGTGCAACAGGCAGCCCGCGATTTTGCCAACAATGAATTATTGCCAGGCGTGATTGAGCGTGATACAGAACAGAAATTCCCCAAAGAGCAAGTCAAAAAAATGGGAGAGCTCGGCTTTATGGGTATGATGGTAGACACCCGCTATAATGGCGGTGGCATGGACACTATTTCGTATGTATTGGCAATGGAAGAAATTTCCAAGATCGATGCGTCTGCTTCTGTATGTATGTCGGTAAACAACTCGCTGGTGTGCTGGGGACTTGAAAAATTCGGAACAGAAGAACAAAAAGAAAAATACCTGAAACGCCTGGCTACCGGTGAAGTGATCGGGGCATTCTGTTTATCTGAACCGGAAGCAGGATCAGATGCCACCAGCCAACGCACTACAGCAGAAGATAAAGGCGATTACTACCTGCTGAACGGCACCAAGAACTGGATCACAAACGGCAACAGTGCCAGCATATATATTGTGATTGCACAAACCGACATCACAAAAAAACACAAGGGTATAAATGCACTGATCGTTGATAAAGGAATGCCCGGGTTTGTTGTGGGTAAAAAAGAAGACAAGATGGGTATTCGCGGATCGGATACACATTCGCTCATGTTTACCGATGTAAAAGTGCCGAAGGCCAATCGCATTGGCGATGACGGCTTCGGATTTACATTTGCCATGACTACGCTTAATGGCGGTCGCATTGGTATAGCATCGCAGGCACTGGGTATAGCGGCCGGGGCATACGAGCTGGCGGTAAAGTATTCAAAAGAACGAAAAGCCTTCGGCAAGGCACTTGCTGAACACCAGGCCATTCAATTCAAATTAGCAGATATGGCTACTAAAATTGATGCTGCCCGTTTACTGGTACACCAGGCAGCCTGGCTGAAAGATCAGAAAAAAGATTTTGTAAAGGCCGCGGCTATGGCCAAGCTATATGCATCGCAGATTGCGCAGGATGTAACTACAGAAGCCGTACAGATTCATGGCGGCTACGGGTATGTAAAAGAGTTTCACGTAGAGCGCCTGATGCGCGATGCCAAGATCACACAGATATACGAAGGCACCACTGAAATACAGAAGATGGTTATTTCACGCGAGTTGCTGAAGTAAGAAGTTTTCAAAAATATAGTACTATTCCTATAGCGCAGTCACCTGCGCTATTTTTTTTTAAGAAAGTATATATCTCTATAACGATTACAGTTAATACAGATCTGTCAACTTTCAATCAATTTCTGGTCAGTTGCTGTTTACATGATTGTAACAGCCGGTGCGAAGTTGAGCTTTACGCTTTTTGCAAAAGCGTAGGCGCACCTTGATTATAAAGCTGAGGGCATGTTACGCCGCGGGGGCACAACATGCCTGTCAGCTTTTATTTTTCGCGCGCCTGCACTTTTGCTAT
>NZ_DAIQRQ010000046.1:0-1650 GCF_036786105.1 Ohtaekwangia sp. | reverse complement strand
GGGGGCACAACATGCCTGTCAGCTTTTATTTTTCGCGCGCCTGCACTTTTGCTATGAAAGCCGGCTGAAATTGCCGCACAAGTTCAACCAAACTACATCGCAGCACCAAGAAAGAATAATGCAACAAGTCGCATGCTATAGCAACGATCGAAGGAATAGCGCCAGGAGCAATACCTCACAGGGATATGAACAAGATTACAAACCTGGCACCGTTAGGATCAACCTGTAACAGACTATAATTAACAATGATCCATCTGGGGTAATAAATTAATCATAAAAAGTCATGTATTGCCTCAAAATATAGCTATACTACGTGTATAGGCCTTTTTTCATATACCGTAAAATGATTTTTTTTGTTCGCCATCGATAAAAATTGTACCGGATTTTTCAGGTATAGTTTACTTTTTTCGGCTCGACAACCGGTAATTTTTCTCGTTCAGCTACCAGGTAAATAATGGATGAGTATACCATTTTTAATTTATACTCCCCCATACTGCATTAACAGCACCGCCCTTAAAATCAATTTTTATACCTATACCGAGTGATACATCACAGACATCGGTATACCCACATTGATTTCGGCAGCGCCGTATGTTAATCTTATGGCAGTTCCCGGCCGGAACTTCGTGTACTTTACCCAAAACCTAAATTGTATACCTATCCTATGAACACGCTACACAAAACGGCCCGACTTCTTATACTGTTTATCGGTATATTGATTCTCAGCTGCCAGGAAGAGCCTCAGCACACTGCCGCCATGCACCCGCAAACAAACCAGGCTTTCGTAACCGCTGAAAAACCGGAAGCCCGGGCTATATTACAGCAGGTGTTGAATACCTCCATTGCCAACGGCAGAACGCAAAGTACAACTGCCGGCGAACTGAACGTGAGCGAAGGCGTATTGCTCGATAGTACAAACTATAGTCAGTATGCCTTTGAGTATGTCAATACGGGCAACCGGTTCGAAAACCTGATTGCTATACAGGAAAACGACCTTGTCTATGCCTATATATTGCAATACGATCCGGATTCGCTGTGGCTGGCCAACAGCAACACAAACGCTATCGACCTGGAAAACTTTACCGGCTACATTCGCCAGCTTGATCTGAACCGGGCCATCATTTCCGAGAACTATATACAGGGCGGCAAATCCATGATCGACCTGTATGATGCCGGCACAACATCTTCCGGAGGACGCACGGAAAATATCCGGTGCTGCTGGCAAACCGTAAAGAGCACTGCTACTTCGCTGCCCATGGTAATCATTAAATGCGATGACGGTTCACAATTTGAATTGTTCGGCGAAGACTTTGCCAATTATGCTGCCTGCTCCGGCAACAACGGTGGTGCCAACGGTGGCGATGGTCCAGGTCCATCCACTGGGCCTTCTTCACCTATACCATCGCCTGTTACAACACCACAACCTTTCAACCCAAGACCAAAGCCCATAAAAGGTGGTGGCAGCGGCCCGGGCACTAGTCCAAGTACAGGCATAGGGACGCTCCCTCCAAGAGGTTTACTACCCCGATCACCAGTAGTAATTGGTCTCACCAAAAAAATATACTATCTGGGCAGTGTTTGTGTAGATTGTATAGAGAATCGACTGAAAGATCCTTGTTTAAAGAAAGTGGCGGATAAGGTGTTGAATCC
>NZ_DAIQRQ010000045.1:41019-45128 GCF_036786105.1 Ohtaekwangia sp. | reverse complement strand
TTGATTAACAACAGAAGTAGTAATGGCTGGCAGCGCCGTATTATTCATTACCTGAACGGTGGCTTTCGCAGTAGCACATCGCGTAAGCTTGTCAACAGCTACCACGGTATAATATCCGGCAGCCAAGCCACTATACGTTGCACCTTTGAAATTGGAAGCTGTTGTATCCGGAGTCGCTATATTTCCATTGAACCAATAATATTGAAATGGTCCCGCAGAGCCTGCTGCGGTTGCCGTAACAGAGCCATTAACAGGTGAACAGTTTGTCTGGTTGCCGGATACAGACGCAGTTACTGTGGGAGTAATCAAATTATCAACTACAGTAACGATCTCTGTATCGGTACACCCGGAAGCATCTGTTGCTTGTACGGTGTACACTCCTGCAGCAAGACCAGTAATAGACGGTGTGGTGCCGATCTGGTTTGCAGCCAAGGTATTATTTCCCTTGAACCATTTCCATGTATAGCCGGCCGTTACTCCATTAATATTGGCAGCAGCAGCGCCGTTGGGTTTGGTGGTTATACAAGAAGTCTGCGATGCGGTAACATTGGCTGTAACCTGCTGAATCTGTTTTGATTTTACGGTAACAAGAACGCTTGGAGAAACACATCCGGTGTTTTTATCGGTAGCGATTACCAGATATGATCCGGCGGTGAGACCGGTATAAGCATCGCCTGTAAAATCGGGGGAAGGTTTTATACTGGCTCCATTATACCAATCGAAGGTATATCCATTGGTCGTTCCGCCTACCGTTGCCTGTGCGCTACCTGAGTTGGCAGGGTTACAATTTGCATCGGTAGTAGTAGCGGTTACAATCGGCTTAACCGTTTTGTCTGTTACCTGGAATGATTGATTAGATGTACATCCTGTTGATTTCTCCGTAACCAAAATAGAGTATGTTGTGGCATCTACATTTGTGATTACGTGACTCTTCGACAAGATCGGCCCTGTAAGTACAGCAGATCCGGCATACCAGGCATAGTCGTAATTACCAAACGGATCACCTCCGTTAACGATAGCGTGCATCTTGCCATCCGGATGCTTACAACTCGTATAGGGCGAATCTTCCACAATCGTCACGTTCAATGTACGTGACTGCACGCCCACCGTAACGGTCTTGGTATCAGACCCACACTTCATTCCTTTATGTATAGCATATACCGAATACGTGCCTTCTGTTAGTCCGGTATATATAGGGCCTTTATAATTGGCTGTGGTGGTATCTCCTGCGGTAGCACTATTGAACCAGTAAAATGTATAGTTTACTGTTTCTTTTACACCATTCACCAACCGGTATGCCTCTACCGCTCCGGAAGGGGCCGTTGTTGTAGTAGCACATTTAGTGTTATCAGAGATTAAGGCGGCCTCAATGCTAAAGGGAAGCGGGCTTACGCTTACAGAAGTCAGGTTATTGGTATAGTTACATTCAAAAAAATTGGTATTCGGCAGCGACAATGGTGTTGTACTTCCGTTGTCGTTTACTACAATATATAATGTAAAATTACCGCCAGTTCCCTGCACGGTAATGTTGTTGGCTGCAAAGGTATCACCTATATTTAAGTTACTGACATTAAGGTATTGCGTATTAAGTTTGACTGCTCCTGCCACCCGCGGATCTCCACTATAAAATGTTACCGGTAAAGATCCCGACAGCCCTAAATTACCCGAGTTTTTGATGGTAAAGGATATGGTAAAGTTCTTATCCGGGCAGGTAGGTTTATTTACTGTAATGGATGAGTTTGGATCAAATACCAGGTCGGGTGCTGCGTAAGTTGGACATCCCTTCGAATCGAGGAATGGCGACTGGTTAAGAAATGAATTGAGTGGCCTGTTATCGCCAGGATTACACGGTGAACCGGTGGAGAATACCAAGTGGTGTTTTTGTTGTACCTGTGGGATGGTAAGGTCATCGTTTACGTTTACATTGAAATATCCGTGCTGATTCCATACTCTTCGTGAGGGCACCCACGCCTGGAGACTGGAAGTATAGGTCCGTATCTGCCCATAGGGAGCCCGTGAAAAGTCATTAATATTATCGGCATCATTTGTAGCACAGGTAACGCATATTTCTGTCGATCCATCTCCATCCACGTCTACTACAATCGGGTAATCATTCGCAGTACGTGAGTGACACGTTGTCTGGGTAAAGATGTTACCGGTTTTTCCGTTGATAATATAAAGATAGGCTTCGTCACGGTATACAATCTCGTTCGATTTATCATTGTTAAAGTCGAAGACAGTAGCCCCTGTATATCCGGAAGTTCCCTCCTGAATATTGATTGACCACATTAGTGTAAAGTCTTCTTTTAAGGCAAACAGTTTGCTCCCTGACACGAACGTTGTATTCAACTTCCCATCACCATCAATATCAGAGATATTCAAACGACCGGTACCTTCAGACCAGTTATTAGAGGTTTTATATACTGATACAGTATTATTCTTAACATCCCAGAAAAAGGCAGCCGTAGTTCCTGTCGTTGAACCCAATGAACCACTGGTAAGTACATCCAGGAAACCATCCTGATTATAGTCGGCCACGCTGGTTAAGCTGGTGATATATCCGAAGCTTGATTTTTTGGGATAATAATTGGCGGATGCCGGTATGCTTTTAACCAGCGTGAGAGAACCAGCGTCCAAAGTTCTGGCTCCTAAATTTACGGAATATATATTTCCACCCAATACGAGTTCGAGACCTGTACACGATGCACAATCTGTAGTGCTGAATATATCTACGGCAACCGGCCCTGCATCAATAGCCGTCCATGTTCCACTTCCTTTTACGAGGCGTGTTCCGGTGGCAGCATCCAGTATTTCGTTCCGGTAATATAACTCCACTTTACCGTCACTCCCGAAATCCGCCAGTCCAAGGGTAATAGGCTGACCATAAGCCTGTGTTGACCATTGCTTGTTTCCCTGGCAATCATAAGACGTTACATAATAATTACTACCGGATTTTTCAACGATAAAGATATCCGCGCATCCATCGTTTTTAACATCTGCTATAGCGTGATCATAATACTCGGCAGTCCCGGAAATGATACCGGTATATTTAATGGAAAGATTTTGTCCATTCAATATATATAGCTTTTTATCATCCGGATGCACCGTAACAAGTTCCGGAATACCGTCACTATCGAGGTCACCTACCGCCATTCTTCCGGAGGTATAGGTCATACGGTCCGGTGAAGCCGATTCAAGCTTCATTCCAAAAGCTACCGATCCTGTTGGAGGTACCTGACAAGCCTTGTCCTGTCCTATATAGAAATCCTTACAGAGCGAGTTGCCTCGGCAGTCGCCATCAAAACAATCAACAAATCCATCACCGTCATTATCAATGCCATCGCCGCAATTAGTTTCCTGTGCGTAGGCGTAAATATTAAACACTACTAATAGTGCCAACAACAGTTTTTTCATAGGGTAAGATCAAAGACTATAAACTGGACCTGAGGGTTATTAAGTCAACGTGGGGTTACTCTTATTCTCAAGTTACAAATACCACAGAAAGGTATTTTATTTAGGTATCAAAAAATTTACAACATCACCTATATTTGGTGATAAGTAATAATTGAAAGCTGTTTTGCGCTTTTTTAGAAAAAAAAGAAGCAAGCTTTATAATCTATTCACTCTATTGTTTGCACATGAAGTCTGCGAAAGCCAAATCAGTTTTGCGTTGGAACATGCCATTTACTCTCAACTGCATCTTTACTCTCTTTTTTCTATTATCCATTACTACCCTTAAGCGTGCTGAGGCTCAGATTGTTCGTGCGGGTGTGAAGCTGGGAGGCCAACTCAACCAAGTACGGATGGATGACAAGCATTTCAAAGACACAGCTTCCTTTCGACCCGGAGGGGGGTATAGTGCCGGTCTGGTACTCGCATTCAAGGTAAAAAACAGGTACTTTTTGCACACAGAATACATTTATTCTACAAAAAGTAAAACCGTTTCCGGTAAAATTGATCCGTATTTGAAAGATAAGGTGACCTATAAATACTTCGAGATACCCATTTTGTTCACCATGCATTTCAAAGGACAACTGGGTAAAAACAGGGAATTTAAATGGTATGGAGGCGTAGGCCCCAACATTGCCTATTTGTTGGGGGGACAAGGG
>NZ_DAIQRQ010000045.1:20668-40919 GCF_036786105.1 Ohtaekwangia sp. | reverse complement strand
TGCTGGAGTATAACATCAGCAAGAAAGAACGCAACAAAGGAAAATCCACGAGGAAGAAACTCAGGTAGTAGTATAGCCGGGATCAGATCCGCTCCAATGTGTTACGCGTTAGCTCACTGCGAATGTCACCTGTGTTTAGTGTTGTATCAGGCTCGAAGAGCATAACGGATACCTCTTCATCAGCTACCGGTTTGTGTTCAACACCTTTCGGAACAATGAGAAATTCATTCTCGTGAAGCACTACCGTTTTATCGCGAAATTCAATCCTCATTCTGCCCTTCAACACGTAGAACAGCTCATCTTCATGATCGTGTTTGTGCCAGACAAATTCACCTTTAAACTTTACAAGCTTTACATGTTGCCCGTTCAATGCTCCTACAATTCTGGGATTCCAATAGTCATGGAACAGAGATAGTTTCTCAACAATATTTACTTTGCTCATAACACGATGGAAGGTTGCTTTTACTAAAGATACAAAATCGATTGTGACAATCTTTTCAATTCTGCTATAGGATTTACTGAAGCCTACATCCATAGAATGAAACAACACGTAAATAAAAAAGCCACTTAAACTTTCGTCTAAGCGGCTTTTTTTATTAAGCGGTCCGGACGGGACTCGAACCCGCGACCTCCTGCGTGACAGGCAGGCATTCTAACCAGCTGAACTACCGGACCATTTTCTTTCCCTTTTTTGTACTACGTGTCAAAAGGGAGTGCAAAGATAGTGTTGGGTTTATATTCTCCAAAATCTGAGCAAAAAAAATTTAATTATATGTAGTTCGATCAACACGAAGTTTGTCGATCAAGGAAGGACTCAGCGACTCGGTATAAGCACCATACGCATCTATCAACAGTCCTTTAACTCCTGAGGTTGAAGAGATTGCAAACAGAATTGTATTGTCATCAGGATTAGTCATGCCCTCGAAACGATACACTGCATCGACATGAAATTCTTGTGGCATCAATCGAAGATTTAGTGGTGCAGATTCGATCCAGTCCGGATGCAGGTTAAAATCACTGGTATAACCTTTACGCTTCAGGTGGTTGATTGCTTCTGAAAGTGTTTCGAATGATTGCATGGTCTTGAGATTTTGGATTGACTTAAGGGTAGAAACCAGATGGCGCTTCTACTTAAACTTAAAATAAAATTCTCCAATAATATTGGAGCTATCCCATGTATTCTGACGATCGCCAGACAGCCGCAGTACATTGGCCCTCACTTCTTTGAATACTTGCTCGATGGTGAGGCCCGGCTTTCGTATAGCTTTGAGCAATTCCTGTGTATACAATCCGTTGCGCCCGTTGCCATCGGAGGCCACCGAGCCTGGAGCCGTGGCATACGCTATGAATGATCCGCGTGCTCTTCGCATTTCACCCAGGCCTTGTTCAACAGAACGATTCAGCGCAGGAAACGGATTGTTACGGCATGCATCCAGTATCATTATGTTCATACGCGCGTTTGATCGCTCCATGTTCGCCAGCACCATGCGCTGAGCAGGAAAGCAATAACGACTGATATCATCTTCATACTCTACTGCGGCATCAATAGGAACCAGGTAATTTTCATCTTCATGCCGCAGACCGTGACCGGCAAAGTAGAACAAGGCTACAGTCTTTTCGGGATCACTTGATTCAATGTGATCTTTAAACTTCAACAGCGCAGCACGCATCTGGCCATAGGTAGCATTCGTCAACAGATCAACTTCGAAGTTGGAAGCCTGTAGTTCTTTGGCCATATCTGTTGCATCATTCACCGGATTTCGAAGTGCTCCTATATTCTTGGGATAAGCCGCGTTGCCGATTACAAGTGCATAACGTTTTTCATCCTTATAAAATTCAGCGAGCGAGGGCTGTGCGGGTTCAGAAGTTGCTGTAACCGGCGTGGTATTCGTGGTACCGCCAGGTTCGCTCTTTTTTACTTTATTATCTTCCTTCACTTTCGTTTCATCCTTTTTTATAACGGGTTGGCTGGTGGAAGAATTAGCTTCCTGTGTGTTACGCGCTGCAATGGTAACATTCCCTAATTTATTGAACTCACGGGTAAGGTCTGCGTTGCCCGGATTCAGTAACAAGCCGGTCTGAAAATCTTCCTTGGCTGCCACCTGGTTACCGGTTTTGTAATAGAGCAGCCCGCGTTCGTACAGTAGCTTCGCTTTTATAGTCTTGTCACTTCCCAATTCGCGGAGGGCACTGGTATAATCGCTGATGGCATCTTTATCCAAACCGTTCTGAGCCTGACATTTTGCCTTAAACCAGTATATATTTCCCTTGTTGGTATGACCCAGCAACAATGCTTCTTCAAAATCAGGAACTGCGTCTTTAAAATTATTGCTTTTATAGTATGCTAATGCCCGCAGGTAGTATACTTCCACATCCAGCGATTTATCGCGGGTATATTTCGTCAGGTATTCTGAAAAATTCCTGATGGCGTCTTCATATTTGCCCGCGGTATAACTATCGTGGCCGCGTTCGTATAGTTTAAACTGCGCAAAAGCGCTCAGGCTTATCAGCCAGAAAACAAGAGCCAGATTAATTTTATATTTCAGCATACACCGTGCACCCTCCTGCAATTCAAAACTTAAAAATTATACGATGCACCTACTTGTACATTTAATGAAGGGAATCCTTTTTTTGTCATAGGGAATTTTGGATCTACATACGAAGCAATCGTTCTGTCGTATGCCTCCGTGCTCACAAATGTTACCGGGAAAGTATACCCCACTGCAGCCTGCAGGTAAAACGAGAATTTACGGGCAGGCAGAAATTCTATTCCGGGACCTACAAAGATACCGCCTGTTACCTCCGTATCTTTCTTTAAGGCTTCGTATGAAGAAGGGCCCCATGTTTCTGTATAGCCATCAGCATACAACTGGTTATCCTGCAGATTATAATGAAGCACATCATCGGAGGTTGTCGAAGTATTTTTATTATCCTCGTATATCTCGTACGTATATCGCGTTGCCTTGCCGGTTACTTCCTTGCGGGAAGCCAGTGTAACAAAAGGTTTTGCAAAGGCATATACCGAGAAAATTGAATGGTCTTTTACCGGAACAAAATTCAATTTGATGTTCAGCGCGAGTGACGTAAGACTCAGATCACCGCCTTTCAACTCCAATACATAGCCAAATCCATACGACAAATCATTCAGACCGTATTTGGTGCTCCAGTTGTTTGGATCGCCTGTGCCTACATAGATATCTCCGCTTTTATTGGTAGTAACTTCAGGATCGTATGCGAAGCTTACATACGATATAGAGGGGCCGATGGAAAGTATGCGGTTTACTCGCTTCAGGGCACCGATTTCAGCATTAAAACCAGCTTTATAGTCACCAATATTTTTACCGAATGTAAAGGAAGGTCCGAGACCGAGAAATATACCAGCGCTTTTATCGATACGTTGTCGTTTTACGATAGCACCTTCATCTTGTGCGGATACGGAGAGAAAGGCAAAGAATAAACCAGCCAGACCGATGGATCTTTTCATAAAAACAGAGGGTTATTTATCAAGTCAGAAATATACTATACCCTATACTTCTTTAACGGAAAGCTACATCTTCATGTAGGGCTAAAATTTAAAGTAGAACTCCCCTACTATATTCGAGCTGTCCCAGGTGAATTGTTTTTCACCGGAAAGTCTCAACACATTCATCCGCACATCTTTAAATACCTGTTCAATGGTGAGACCGGGCTTGCGCAGTGCCTTGAGTAACTCCTGTGTGTAGAGTCCGTTTCGGCCCACGCCATCGGAAGCAACGGAGCCTGGAGCGGTAGCATAGGCTATGAACGAACCGCGTGCACGTTTCATTTCACCCAATCCTTGCGATACCGAACGTGTAGCTGCCGGAAACGGATTGTTGCGGCATGCATCGAGAATCACAATGTTCATGCGCGAATTGGAGCGCTCCATATTGGCCAACACCATTTTCTGCACCGGAAAACACATACGCGCGATATCATCTTCATATTGCACATTGGCATCTACAGGTACAAGGTAATTTTCATCCTGGTACTGCACACCGTGACCGGCATAATAGAACAGTCCTACTGTTTGATCTTTCGGGCCATTCACCAGTTTCTCCTGAAACTTGCGCATCGCTTCACGCATTTGCACATACGTGGCGTTGGTAAGAAGCTGTACTTCAAAGTCTGATTTACGAAGCTCGGTAGATACATCGGTGGCATCATTTACCGGGTTCTTCAGTATACCTACCGCGTTATTATAGCTGCTGTTACCAATTACCAGCGCATAGCGTTTTTCATCTTTATAGGTTGACGCCAGCGAAGAGATAAGCGCTGTATTGGCTGTAGACGATGGCTCTGTAACCTGCTGTTGTACCTGTGTAGTTTGTTGTTGCGTAGTCTGCTGCTGTGTAGGCTTTGTATTGACAGGGGTATCTTTCTTTACATCCTTCTGATTGTTGTTACTCTTCACAATCACCTGTGTTGACTTTTTATCTTCTGCGCCTCGCGTAGTAGCCGGTGTTTTGGAGGTGGTGAGATTTGTTTTGGCGAGTTCTGCATTATTTGGGTCGAGCGATTTGGCCAGAGCAAGATCAGCATTCGCTTCCTCCTGCTTTCCTTGTCGCGCGTAGAACTGCGCACGGTCGGCCAATATCTGGGCCGATACTTTCTTGTTGTTCGCTGCATAACCAACCGCTTCTTTATAGTATGATTCAGCCTGGCCTGCGTTTGCTTTTTTATCGTAGCAACGCGCCTTGAACCAGTTGATTACAGCTTTGTTAAAGTGATTGAGTTCAAGCGCTTTATCGAGGTCGGCAAGGGCATCTTCTGTTTTGCCTTTAAAGTAATAGGACTGCCCGCGATAAAAGTAAAGGTCTTCATCGTAGCGCTTGTTACGATCGGGTTTTGCAAGCATGCCGGAGAACAAGTCGATCACAGCATCATAATCCTGTGCCCTGAATTTTGCTATCCCTTCATCGTATGTCTGATAATCCTGTGCGTATGAAAGTGTAACAACGAAAATCAGCAGGCACAAACCAAGTATAGACTGTTTCATAAGAGGGTAAGGGAATATTTATCAAAGGTAAGTATACGGTAAAAAATAACGAACCGTTTTGAAGAGTATCGGTCCCTGAACACAAAAAATGTTATTTTTGGCCCACTGCATGAGAAGAATATTTTTTTACCTGATCGTTTTATCTGTCCTTTTGCCTGCGTGCAGCAAGAAATCGGGCTCTAATATTTCAGTAGTCAAGCCCAAATACCATCACCGTTGGTATGATCGAAAGAAAGACAGAAAGACAAAGCGCGTGAAGACCGTACGCGTCAGAAATTAGCTACTAGCTGTGAGCTTTGAGTCGCGAGAAGTCCGGAAAGTCTGAAAACTATAGCGTATTCTCAACCCCTAAACCTACACCTCTAGTGGCTGGCAGCTTGTAGCCAGCAGCGAATTAAATATTGAACAAGGAACATCGATCAACGAATGTCGAAGTAGGCACTCCACTGTCCCGCTCACACGCTTCTAGCGGCTAGCAGCTACTTCACTGTAGTCCTTTCAACGTAAGATCAAGGTTTCGTCTGAAGAATATCTTGGCGGGTGTAAGCTGATTGAGATGTGCTGTTACTACGCCTCCGATAAATATAGCGGTGATGAGATTTGTTATATCGCGGGTGGAGATTGTTTTGGTGATCTCTTTTCGGAAGATGGCTTCGAGTATAAATTTCTCCAGCATCTGGTCGAGTGATAGTATCTCGATGTTGATGATGTTCTCGCTTTCAGGATACAATAATTTTTTCTCTTCGGGTTTTAACGGGAATGGCTTGGGAGGTCGTCTGAAATCAGAGAAGTAGCCGATAAGACTTAGCAATAAACCGGGGTGCTCTTCGTATGCCTCGCTGAGTTTATCGAAAAGGAAATATATACCCTGTACACCTTCGCGTGGCTTCTGCACCAGGTCGGCTGAACGCCCCAGGCACCATACCCGGAAGTAGTATAATAAGATGTCTTCTTTCTGTGGAAAGTATTTGAACAATGTTACTTTAGAGATTTTAACTTTCTCGCAGATGTCATCCACATACAGATCTTCGAACGGTCTTTTGCCAACCAGTTTAAGGGTGGTATCCAGTACATGCACCTTCAGGCGCGCGGCCTTTTCTTTTCTCAGACTCATGCTCTATGCGGTAAAGATGTTATTCGTCTCTCATCCTCAAATACTTCTAAAACAGCTTGGGAATTAATACTTTTAACCTGACTAAACCAATAACCAACATGACAAAGCGCTTTTTTCTGCTTTTACTTGTCGTAAGTGTAGTTGCCTGTAAGAGCAGAATACAGCACGAGCGCATTACGGGACTTGTTGCGGACTCGGCCATGGTTGTTTCTGCCCATCCTCTGGCCTCCCGGGTGGGCCTTGAAATTATCCATAAGGGTGGCAACGCTGTTGATGCTGCCATTGCCACACAGTTCGCGTTGGCCGTGGTATACCCGAGTGCGGGCAACATTGGTGGTGGTGGATTCATGGTATGCCGTCAGCACAATGGAACGGTAGCTTCATTAGACTACCGCGAGAAAGCTCCGGCTGCTGCTTCCGCTGCTATGTACCTCGACTCGTTGGGAAATGTTATCGATTCACTGAGTCAGGCGGGCCACCTCTCCTGCGGTGTTCCCGGGTCTGTTGCAGGCATGGTAGAGGCACACGCTAAAATGGGCCGACTTCCCTGGAAAGACCTGGTACAGCCCGCTATAAACCTGGCATTGCAAGGCTTTACACTTACGCAACATGAAGCCGATGGACTGAATAGTTTGCAGGAACGGCTGATCGTAAAAAACTCAGTGCGTCCTGAATTTCTATTGAAAGACGTATGGAAAGCTGGTGACAGCATTCGCTGGATTGATCTGGGCCACACGCTCGAGCGCATTCGCGACAATGGAGCGGCCGGTTTCTATGAAGGCAAAACAGCAGATGACATTGTAGCCGAGATGAAACGCGGGCATGGCATGATCACGCATGAAGATCTGAAGCATTACAAACCTGTGTGGCGCGATCCGATTGTTGGGCAGTATAAAGAATACAAGATCATTTCCATGGCGCCACCGTCCAGCGGAGGCGTTGCGTTGCTGCAATTACTGCGCTCTGTTGAAAACTATCCAATCGGTGAGTGGGGATGGAACACCGCCCGCACAGCACATCTGCTGACAGAAGCGGAACGAAGAGCCTATGCCGATCGCGCTGTATACCTGGGCGATCCCGATTTTGTGAAGGTACCTGTGAAACAGCTTACTGATAAACTCTATACCGATGAACGCATGAAGTCGTTCAACCCGCAGAAAGCAACACCGAGTCAGAATATAAAGGAAGGATTATTCGCTGCATACGAGTCGCCACAAACCACACATTTGTCGGTAGTAGATGCTGAAGGCAATGCCGTCTCCGTTACCACCACATTGAATGATGCGTATGGTGCAAAAGTTATCGTAGCGGGCTCAGGTTTTTTGTTGAATGATGAGATGGACGACTTCAGTGCCAAGCCGGGGTCTCCCAACATGTACGGTGTTATTGGCGGTGAAGCCAACAAGATTGAACCCAACAAGCGCATGCTCAGCTCTATGACGCCCACGATTATTGAACGCGATGGAAAATTATTCATGGTGGTAGGAAGCCCGGGGGGTTCCAAGATTATTACCAGCGTTTTCCAAACAATACTCAACGTACTGGAACACAAGATGACCATGCAGGAGGCTGTGGCCGCCAGGCGATTCCACCATCAGTGGATGCCGGATGAGATTATGAATGAATTCAATGCCTTTACTGCAGAAGATAGCCTGAAGCTTGTTTCCATGGGGCACAGGTTTGCTCCGGTTAGTTCCTTCAGCCGCGTAGATGCTATTCTTGTGCGAACGGATGGTACACTGGAAGGTGGCGCTGACCCGCGCGGAGACGATGCGGCTGCCGGATTCTGATTTTCACTCGTTGGCTGCAGTACTACGTTGAGGCGGGGATGCACGTCATCCGGCAGATATATACTTTAATACAGCCAATTGCCATACCTTTGTTTGTAAGATTAAAATCTGCAACAGCATTGTACAGAAACAGCTATCTGTTCGGTACACCATGCCTTGGTTGCATCAATAATGAATCATGAAGCGTCTGCCGTCATTTCTCACTAATCGCATCGTTCAACACGTTTTCTTCTGGCTGGCGCACCTTGTTTTCTATGCCGTATTGTATGGAAGTTTCGCAGAGAACTACAGGCAAACATTCTTCGAAGAGATAATATACCTGCCTGGAAAAATCGCCTTCACCTATTTCACCATGTACTACCTGATGCCGCGGTTTCTGCTGCCCGGCCGGTATGGCGTATTCGCATTATGGTTCCTGGTGGCATCTTTTATAGCCGGTATATTTCAGCGATATATAGCCTACAACATTCACTATCCGTTATATTATCCCGAATACCTGCGCGATCCGTTCTTTTACTTTCCGAAGGTGGTAAAGATGTTCGTGGCTATTTACCCGGTAACTTTTACGGCTGCCACCATTAAACTGCTGAAGTACTGGTATACCAACCAGAAAGCACAGCAGGTATTGAAAGAAGAGAAATTACAGGCGGAACTGAAATTTCTGAAGACACAGATTCATCCGCATTTTTTATTCAACACGCTGAACAACCTGTATGCACTTACACTAAAAAAATCAGATCGCGCTCCGGATATGGTGTTGAAACTCTCCGAGCTGATCAATTACATGCTTTACGAGTGTACCAGCAACGAAGTACCACTCTCCAAAGAGATAAAGTTCATTCTTAACTACATTGACATTGAGAAGATGCGCTACGGCGATAAACTGGATGTTGACGTTCGCATAACCGGTGAAGCCAACGACCGCAAGATTGCTCCGTTGATATTGCTGCCATTTGTTGAAAACTGTTTTAAACATGGCGCCAGCGAAGCCCTGCAACAATCATGGGTAAAGGTAAGCATCGATGCGCAGCCGCATGTTACGTTGATAAAAGTGGAGAATAATAAAACCAACGGCAACGGGCATGCACGCAAGGAAGGCATCGGTATACAGAATGTAAAGCGCAGACTGGACTTACTCTATCCCGAGCAATATGAGCTGAAGATCATGAACGGCGAGGAAACCTTTTTAGTAGTGCTCACGATTAATCAGACAGAAGCGGCCTGAAAGAAATTATACACTTACCAAACGATTTGTATACTATGAAATGCATACTGGTAGATGACGAACCCCTGGCGATCGAAATACTGGAATCGTATATCGGCAAAATCAATCAGCTTGAAATTGCCGGCACATTCCGCAATGCCATATCAGCATTTGAATTTGTACAGCAACATCCTGTAGACCTGATCTTCCTGGATATACAGATGCCAAAGCTTTCGGGCATTGATTTTCTGCGCTCACTGAAGAATCCGCCGAAGGTAATTTTCACAACCGCATTTCGCGATTATGCACTGGATGGTTTTGAGTTGGAAGTAGTGGATTACTTATTAAAGCCGATTCCGTTTGAGCGCTTTCTGAAAGCTGTAGCCAAAGTACTGCATCAACCCGCTCCTGCCCCATCTGTACAAAAAGCAGATACAGTAAACGACAACTTCGTTTATTTCAAGGTGGATAAGAAGATGATTAAAACGAAGATGGCAGATATACTTTATATTGAAAGTATAAAAGACTACGTAAAGGTAAAAACTTCGGAGAAGGAGATTATCACACAACAAAAAATCAGTTACCTGGAAGAGAGTTTGCCGCGTGAACAGTTCTTACGGATTCATCGCTCCTTCATTGTTAACGTAGACCAGATCGATGCTTATTCCGCTACCGATGTTGAGATCGGAAAGCACTTTGTTCCGATCGGACGCAACTATAAAAATGATGTTATGAAGGTGCTCGCCCGCAACGCTTTTTAGGCGATTCCTCATTTCAAACGTTGGGAGAAGCAACGGGTTCTTCGTTATTCGGAATTTCAAGATGAAAGAGTGTTCCTCTCGTTGTTGTAGACGCCACCCGTATTGTTCCATGAAGCTTGTCAACAGCTTCCTTTACAATATATAGTCCGAGGCCCGCACCTTCGCTAAGCTCTGTTGCCCGGAAGAACATATCGAATATCTTAGTCTGCAATTCAGGAGGTATACCAATGCCGTTATCTTCAAAGTCAATAACTGCTTTGGTAGCGTTTACCGCGATATGGATACGAATGAATTGATGATCTTCGCGTGGCGATCTATACTTGATAGCATTGGAGATGAGGTTATTGAAGATCACACTCAGTCGTTGCGGATCGGAATAGAATGGCCATTGTTCATCTACCATAACAATCTTTTCAATGCGATCCGATCCTTCCATATAGTGGAGTCGTTCAAACATATCTTCAATCAGTTTTTGAAGATATACCCGCTCGATCTTCACTTCGCTACGTGCGTTGCGCGAGTAATCCAGAATTTCCTTCAGTGTATTATCGAGCCGGTGTATACTCTGCTCGATCTTATCAAAATACGTATCATAGATAGCATCAGCTTGCTTGTCGTTCATCTTGGCAAGCTGCACCAAGCCGAGCACCGACATCAACGGCGCACGCAGGTTATGCGATACGCTGTATACAAAGCTGTCAAGTTCTTTGTTGATCTTTACCAGTTCATCGTTCTGTTTGCGCAGTGCAGACTCCGCTCTTCTTCGTCTGAGCTCCATTTGTCGCTGGCGCAGCGAATTATGAATGGCGGAAGGAAGGCGTGCGAGATTGGATTTCAATACATAATCGTCCGCACCCTGTTTGAGGCAGCTCACAGCAAATTCTTCTGACACGGCACCTGTTACCAGAATGAACGGTCCTTTAAAACCGGATTGCTGGCATATCTTCAATGCTTCCAACGAATTGAATTGTGGCAATGAATGGTCTGACAGGATCAGATCGGGTTCAAACGCATCGAGAGCTTTCACAAATTCATCGCGCGTGTCAACGTTGTGGCTGGTGAAATCTATACCATCCTTCTTTAACATTCGGTTAATCAGGCCTGCATCTTCTTCCCGATCTTCCAGCATTAGAATTTTTAATTTTTTCTCCATACGCTACAACTTCGTTCATCCTCTTTACTTGGGAGGCTGATTGAGCACCAGCCAGAAAAATCCTATTTCTGAAACAGCGCTTACAAATTTTTCGAATGCCACAGGCTTCACGATGTAAGCGTTTACTCCCAATTTATACGTTTCAATGATGTCTCGTTCCTCTTTCGAGGATGTTAATACTACTACCGGTATAATTTTTCGTTGTTCGTCACTTTTGATCTTTCGAAGAACTTCAATTCCATCCACCTTCGGCATCTTTATATCGAGTAAAATAATTTTGGGCATGGAATTGACATCAGAAGAAAATATGAAGTTCAAGGCTTCTTCTCCGTCCTGTAGGTGTAGCAGATTGTTCGCCAGGTTATGTTTTTTTAGCGCACGGATTGCCAATTCTGCATCGTCTGGATTATCTTCCACTAACAGAATCTCAACTATATTATTCATAAGGGTAGTTTACTTGTTGTGTTTTTTGGCAATGCGAAATAAAACGAGGCGCCTTCATTTACTTTTCCTTCCGCCCATACATGGCCACCATGGCGCATGACAATGCGGTGGACGATTGCCAAGCCCACACCGGTACCCTGAAAATCTTGTGCCCGGTGTAATCGTTGAAAAACACCGAACAATTTGTGGGCATACTGCATATCGAAACCGGCCCCATTATCGCGAACACAGTAAGTGATCTCTGTACCGTTTGTATAAGCGCTCACCTGTATAAAGGGCCGCTCCTTTTTACCTGTATATTTTATAGCGTTAGACAACAGGTTTATCCACACTTGCCTGAGCAACTGTACATCGGCCACGACAGGTTCCAGTTTACCAAATTCGAAGGTTATCTTGCGATGGGGCTCATGCACCAGTATTTCTTCTGCGGCTGCCTGTGCGAGCTGCAACATATCTACCGGCGCTAATACCATTTCCTTTCGGCCAATGCGCGAGAAATCAAGCAGGTCGTCAATGAGCTGTCCCATCTTGCGCGCGTTGTTCATCACCACATTCAGTACCCGCCTTCCTTCGTCATCCAGTATCGATGCATAGTCTTCATCCAATATGCGTGCATACCCATCGATGGAACGTAACGGTGCGCGCAGGTCGTGCGACACGGAATAGGTAAATGCTTCCAGCTCACGATTCAACGCCAATATCTTTTCATTTGCTTCCCTTCGCTCCGAATAGTCAATTACAGTAGAGCGGCTCTTCAAAAAATTGCCATGCTCATCATATAGTGCAACCCCGTTCAGCAGTATGGGAAACGTTGTTTTATCTTTCCGCACAACATCAAACTCTGCATTCCGGATCACCCCCTCGGCCTTAAACGTATCGAATATATTCTGGAATGATGTGGCATTTTCTGGCGAAAGTATATCCGCGAATTTCAGTTTGTTTACAACTTCCTCACGCTCATAGCGAAGCCAGTCGAGCCATGTTCTGTTGATTTCGATAAACACACCGTTGGCATCCAGTGAATGATACCCGCAGGGAGCATTATCATATATATCGTGAATTCGCCGGGCAGAGGCTTTCGCTTCTGCCTCCGCCACAAACCGCGCCTTCAGGTTGCGGTTAATGGTAATAAAAACCAGCACCACCAACAGGGCCGTTACGGAGAGCAGGGCCGCATAGGTATAATTAAAGCTGCGTATGTCGCGCTCCTGTTCATTTATGCGAAGCCGCTGCAACGCTTTTTCATAATTCTGCATATCACGCACAACGTTGGAAATCTCGTCCATCAGTTTCTTGCCTGTCAGCGATGCATGAAGGGCTTTCGCTTCTTCAAAGTTCCGCTGCCGGGCAGTAAGCAACTGCTTATTGAATTCTAATTTACGATCTATAAGTTCTTCGAGCAAGTGTGCATGCTCCTGTTGGTATACATTATCCTGAATAAGTTCCTGCAAGCCGCGAAGATGCTGCCGGATAACCTCCGATGTTCGCTGATGAGGCTGAAGGTATACCTCGTTACCTGTAATGGAATATCCGCGCTGGGCCGACTCCTGGCTGGATATAGCAGCCCATAACTGCTCGGTATGGTACAGCACTTCGTTGGAATGGGATATGGCAAGACTTTTCTGAACGGAGCGTTTGTTGTTCAGGTATGAATATATGGCTAAGGCAGATAAGGTGACAATCACTATCGCAAAGCCGGCAATAACCCGTTGTTGAAAATACAACTTCATTCAACCTCAATATGTAAAGTATACACAATAGATTTAACCGCGGAGTATTTAAACTTATCTATTAATTAGATCAGATAGAAGTTAATTTATAGGAAACAAGCGTTGCCCCTGTGACATTGATGTAATAAATCAATTGACTTTTGAAAGATATAGTGGATGGTAATTACTATACTCCTCAAAAAACAAACTAAATGACGGGGATGCTAACAGAAATAAGGAGTACTTTTTTATACCACTTTAACCAAAAAGTATAAATCATCTCAAAGCTTTTTGATGATGAACTCCACACGCCTGTTTAGCTGGCGGGTATCTTCGCTGTCGTTGCTCGCAATGGGTATAGCACCACCGTAACCTTTACCGGAAATGCGTTTCTTGTCGATACCTTTACTGATTAAATAGTCTTTTACTTTATCAACCCGGGCTTGCGATAGCTTTACATTCTGAGCCGGTATACCTCGGTTATCGGTGTGTCCTGCCAGCTCGATCTTCACATTGGGGTTCGTTTTGAGGAAAGAAATCACCATATCGAGTTCATCAAATGAACTGGGAAGCAGCATTGTCTTCCCTTGCTCGAATAGCACATTCTTCAGATTTACCGTAGTACCAATTTCTACCGGCTGTAACTTGAAATTCATCTCAAGCTCCTTCATCTCATACGTAGTGATGGAAAGTTTTTCCAGCGAGCTTACATATCCCGAAGCTTCAATCTTTACTGTATAGTCGTTCACGGAAGGCACGGTAACCGTATAGCCATTATTGACGGTGGATGTAGCGCCCTGTGTTTCGGATGCGTGGATAAAAGTAATACTGGCGGGTATAAATTCGTTGGTTTTGGCATTCAATACTTTTCCATATACCCGCACACTGTTTGCGGGAACCGCCGTTGGCTGTATCGGCACAATGGCTGCTACCGAAGCGGTATCCTGCGGGTTGCGCGGTGAATGGCTTCGGCGATACATTTTTACATCGCCATAACCATCGCTGTTCTTCGTGCTGGTATACAGTGCAAAATCCTGCGCAGGGTAATCGTGATAAAAAAGATCACGTCCTTCGGTATTTATAGCGGGCCCCATATTTACCGGCTCCGACCAGTTCGTCCAGCTGTCGTCCAGGCGTGAAGAAGAATAAATATCGAAGCTGCCAAATCCTTTTCGGCCGTTGCTGGAGAAATATAGGGTCATACCATCGGCACTCAGCGTTGGGTATAATTCCTGGAACTGTGTATTGATCACGGATCCAAGATTTTTAGGTTCCTTCCATTTTCCATCGCTGCCTTTTACAGATACATAAAGGTCTTCCACTCCGCGGGTGCCGTAGGTTTCGGCTGAGAATACAAAAACATGTTCATCGGGTGTTACATAGCCGCCCAGCGTAGCGGCTTTATTCTGAAAGTATGGGATCACGATATTCTCTGGTGTAGACCATCCGTTGCCGGTTGGCTTGGTTACAGCAATGCCCTGCGTGCGCGGTGTGCCGGCAGGATCGTAATGACTTAACAGAAACATATTACCGGTAGTGGCCGAAAAACCTGCCACACCATTAAAGCCCCGGTTGTTCAGAGAAGGGCCTCCGTGGATCGGTGCCGACCATTGATTGTTTTCGTTAAGCACAGCATACCAGATGTCTCCCGGGTCTTTCTTCCCTCCTGCATTGCCAGGATGATTCGCAATGGTTACGTAGAGAGTCTTTCCATCAGGGCTTAGTACCGGGTTCAGTTCATCGTAAGGAGAATTGAGCAGATCAAACGAATCTGCCATTGTAGTCTCAGCCGGCTGCCCGGTAGAAATGAGTGTAAAAAGAAGGAGCGATACTAAGCTATAAATCCGCATACATCACAATGACTAAATCTCAAATATACTACTTCGGCACCAGATTTACAGACGCATACGAAGTGGCGAGTACCATAGACGCTGAACTTTTATTTACTTACCCACTTATTTCCTTTTATGGTAAACCGCCAGGGTAACCTGGCGTCTTCACCGGCATAATCAATACCAATGCGAGGCGTGACGTCTATACTTCCGGATGCGATCTGCTTTCCGGCATCCTCTATCCAAACTTCGTTCTCGAACAACGATTTTCCATTCAACTTTCTATCAATGCCCAAAGCTTTGGTTAGTTTACCGGGACCAGAGGTTAGTTGAAATTCATTCAAAAGATTTCCGCGGCGTATCTTCATTTCAGGAAGCCCGGATATGGGTTCTATAGCACGCACCAGGATAGCATCGGCAACACCCTCTTTATTGGTTACCACATTAAACATGTTGTGCATGCCGTAGCACAGGTATACATACGCAAAACCTCCGGGTTCAAACATGATGGCATTGCGTTGGGTCTTGCGTGCACCATAAGCATGACACCCACGCTCCTTCCATGAATATGCTTCTGTCTCTACAATTATACCGCTTGCCGTTATGCCGTTGACATTGGTAAACAACACTTTACCAAGCAGTTCGCGCGCGATCTTTACTACATCAGTTCGCTGGTAGAAATCTTTATTAAGCTTCATACTGTACTTTCCGCCCTTCTTCTTTATCGGCCATGTATCGATTAACTCTTTTTTAACAATAGTCGATGAACGCTGATTCAAAACCTTGTTTATCTTTGGCCGCTTTAAAATTAAAACAACCAAAAATATACCCACCATGAAAAAATTAGTACTGATTGTTTTACTGGCCTGCTTTAACCTGGCATTATTCGCACAGGTGCAGACTCCAGCCGCCAGCCCTGCAGGCTCTGTGTCTGCTACTGTCGGTTTAACTGATATTAAAATAAACTATTTCCGTCCTCGCATGAAAGGCAGAAAGATATTCGGAACAGAAGCTTCTGTACTGGTACCGTTCGGACAGATCTGGAGAACCGGTGCCAACAGCGGAACCAAAGTATCTTTCTCTGATGATGTAAAAGTAGAAGGTATTGCTGTTCCTAAAGGTGAATATCTGTTGTTAACCTGGCCCGGTGCAACGGAATGGACCATTGTACTTTCCAAAGATGTTACACTCGGTGGCAATACGCAAAAATATGACAAGGCGAACGATGCTGCCCGCTTCACCGTGAAGCCTGAGAAACTCACTGAGAAAGTGGAGACGTTTACCATTAACATTGGCGATATAGCAGACGACAGCAAGAGCGCGAAAGTTCAACTGGCATGGGAAAACACTTCCGTGAAATTTACGGTAACGGTTGACTTCGATGCGAAAGTGATGGAGTCTATCAAAAACTTCACGAAGGTAGAACCGGGTAACTACTTCCAGGCTGCCGTATATTATCTTGAAAACAAAAAAGACCTGAACCAGGCATTGGAGTGGGTTAATAAAGCTGCCGAAGGAATGAACTCTCCTTTCTTTGTACTCTATCAGAAAGCAAGAATTCAAAAAGCATTGGGCGATAAGAAAGGTGCTTCCGAAACCGCTACTGCATCACTGGCTAAATCGAAAGAAGCCGGCAATCGCGATTATCAAATGATGAACGAAGAACTACTGAAGTCTTTAAAATAAGTTGATCTGATTCTTTCAGATTTGAAGAGCCGCTGTTTATGCAGTGGCTTTTTTTGTCCGTTATCTGTTACAGGTTATTCGTTATCAGTTATACTCCATTGGATTAACGATTAACTTGTAACGGCTAATGTGTAACAGACAACTGATAAAGTTCACTATGAAGAACACTCCTTTCGAACACCGCATCATCGCATCTCCCCATGATATTGATGAACTTGGCCATGTAAACAACGTTGTGTATGTACGCTATATTCAGGAAGTTGCGGCTGCCCATTGGAATACCATCGCTTCCGATGCACTGAAATCAACCTACTTGTGGGTAGTGCTGCGGCATGAGATCGACTATAAGAATCCGGCTTTTTTGAACGAGGAGATTATTGGCACAACGTGGGTAGGCGAAAGTCATGGAGCACGGTTTGAGCGCTTCGTAAAACTGGTACGTGCTTCCGATCAAAAAGTACTGATTGAGTCAAAAACGATGTGGTGTCTGCTCGATGGCAAAAGTATGCGACCGGTTCGCATTGGCGATGATATACTCAGCATTTTATAAACGGCTGCCTACCTTCCGTGGGATATTGTAACTTCCACAGCACAACGAATTACAGTTCATGGTAAAAGCAAGGCTTATCCTTCCCGTACCCAAGGCATTGCAGGCGGGCACTGTTAATGTAGCCCGGTACCTGAATAAACCGGATGCAGTGTTATTAAAAAAGGTGCTCCGGCCGACCTTGCTCATTGGAAGAAATCCATTGAAAGACATTAGCCAGACGAAAAAAGTGGAAGGCGTTATGATCGATTGTAAATGGCTGTCGAAAGAGTATATTTCGGCCGCGTTGCAGAAGCTTGTAAAATGAGCAACGGCATAAGCTAACTATACTACATGAAATATCGAAAACTTGGAGGCTCAGATCTTAGCGTGAGCAAGGTAAGCTTCGGCTGTATGTCGTTAGGTACCGATAATGATGCAAACGCATCGCTTTTACATCGGGCAGCAGATGCCGGTATAAATTATTTTGATACAGCCGATATTTATCAGAACGGTTTCAACGAGGAGACAGTAGGCCGCGCGCTTAAACCCATACGAACAAAAGTTATACTGGCAACAAAAGTAGGTAACCGCATACGCCCCGATGGCAGCCTCGACTGGGATGCTTCCAAGAAGTATATACTTCAATCGGTAGACAAAAGTCTGGCCCGGCTGCAGACAGATTATATTGATGTATATCAGTTGCATGGCGGTACAATCCAGGACCCGATCGATGAAACCATCGAAGCCTTTGAGCTACTCAAGCAACAAGGTAAAATCCGGCATTATGGTATATCATCCATCCGGCCTAATGTGATTCGCGAATACATCAAACGATCCAGGATTGTAAGTGTGATGATGCAATACAGTCTGCTGGACCGCAGACCAGAAGAAGAATGCCTTGATCTGCTTCATCAGTACAACATAAGTGTGCTGGCGCGTGGCAGCATTGCCAAAGGATTGCTGGCGGGGAAAGCACCTGAGCCTTTTCTCAATCATACTGCTGAAGAAGTTTCGCGCGCAGCGGCGGCAATACAATCTGTATCCGGCACAAAGAAAACACCTGCTTCTGCAGCTATATATTATACACTTCATCATCCTGCTGTGGCCAGTGCAGTAGTAGGCATTCGCACACCACAACAACTTGAAGAAAGCATTGACGCGATGTCTTCTCCGCCATTAACCTCAACAGAAATCAACCTGCTGCAAAAGTCTATACCTGCCAATCGTTACGAACTCCATAAATAACTGTGAGCTTCTTGCTACCAGCTGCTAGAGGTGTGTGTAATTGGGGGTTATCTCCACTTATGTTCAGTTATCTGTTAATAATTTTGCGTTGATCTGTAGAGAGCATAATGTATTTATCTGTGTGATTCTGTGAATTCTGTGGGAAATGAATTCAGGCATTGTTTTTTAATTTCTGTTCGAAATAAAAAGACTATGACCCCTGAAAAAGAAAAAGACGAGCCGGTTCAAACGCCTGATCCACCTCAGATTATGAACCCCAACTCACATGAGGAACGCGAGCAGAAAAAAGGTGCCAGTCCGCCTCCGGCAACGCATAAAACCAATAAGAAATCCGGCAGCAAAAAGTAAACGAATCCTGATCGGCTACCTTTTATAGTAAGCTTTCAACACATTGAAATCGCCATCAATGCCGGCCGGTGTTTTAAGGCCCAGTATATGCGCGACAAACGGATATACATGTACATTTTCGAATGGCTTGATCGTGCCTGGTTTTATATTCGGTCCCATCGCATAAAATATACCGCGCATTTCTTTTACCACGCCCGGATCATAACCATGCACACCAAACGCCGTTGACTTCAAATTACCAAACGCCCGCGCTTTATCCTGAATATAATATCCCGGCTCTGCAACAATAAGCAGATCGCCCGCACGCGGCACGTTGTAATGCCACGCTTTTGGCATTGTGCTGCGCTTGTATACTTTGAAATGACTTTCCTGCTTTTTGATAACGTTATACAATGAATCTGCCTTGCGGGTATAAATATGAGCTTGTGTACCACCATTAGACGTTATAATACTGGTGTCGGTAGCGTCATACAGTTTTGATAGTACTATATAGGTGGCTTCCTCCTGCTTCAGCTCATACATACCGTGATCAGACACCAGTATAATATTTACAGGCAAATCCACGGTATTCAATTGATTTACAAGATACCCCAGCACTGAATCAGCTTTCCATACAGCTTTGCGAAGATCATCGGAGTTTGTGCCGGACTTGTGTCCTTCGGAATCTACCAGCGAGAAATAAAGCGATATAAAATGAGGGCGTTTTTCTTCCGGAAGCTTCAGCCATGTTATCGTCTGGTTTACACGTTCTTCATTCGGCACAGCTTCATTGTAAACTAATGAGTAATCAGGCATCATGCCTTTTATCGGAGCCTCTGAGCCTACCCAGAAAAATGATGCAGCGTGAATACCCTGCTGTTGCGCCAGTTGCCAAAGCGGAGTTCCTCCATAAAATGCAGTATCGCTCACCACCGACTTATCTTTCATGCTATACAACTTGTGCAGAGAAGGATCATAAAAACTATTATCGACCAGGCCATGATGGCCCGGGTATAATCCGGTAACGAGTGTATAGTGATTGGGAAACGTTTTACTTGGAAACGATGGAATCATCCCCTCAGCAGCTGCACCCTTGTTGATAAATTCTTTGAAGTTTGGAGGATTGAATTTGCTAACATAATCGTAACGAAAGCCATCAAATGAAACCAGAATTACATACGGCGTATATTTCTGCTGTGCATAATCTACATTCCAGGCAAGCAGGCAGAAACAAAAGAATACAAACCTTTTCATCAACAATAAAAATTCAGCGCGAATGTAAAGCGGTTTTAGCAAAACCAGCGTACCATCTAAAAAAATCGCCGTGCATTTATAGATAAGATCATTAAGAAATCACACTTGGATAATCTGGACAGCACGGCGATCTGCCCCTTTTATTGCCCAGGTAAATTGACTCAACCATACAAAATGATAACTCAA
>NZ_DAIQRQ010000045.1:1997-20568 GCF_036786105.1 Ohtaekwangia sp. | reverse complement strand
CTTACTGAGTTAAAAGATATTCTACAACGCATTCTAACGATTGACTGGAAGAAAACACTATATTTTCCTTCTCGTAATGAGTTTATAATGCAGGCAGGATAAAATAAGTATACCAACTGCAAAGCCCGGAGTGTTTACTTCTCCGGGCTTTTATTTATAGCGACATGGCTATTGATTTGACGTACAGTATTTACCGATCAGGTCTGCTGCTTCTGCATCGTATTTCTCAGAATATTCCAAATGAAGAGCTTTGAAAAAAATCAAAAACAGGCATGATTCATTTGATTATTTTAAACATACCAGCGGTTTTTAATAAGTGTATGAATTTAAGATACCTGGCTCCGCTGATCGCGTGATTTCTTCCCATGCTACTGTCATATCACCCCGTTTGATGTGCTGCGTACTATTTTTTTTCCTGCACTTCCAGGTACAATACCAATCTCCTCAATAGATTTTACTTTCCCAGGTATTAGAAACGGGCACTCGTCCGTTCTACAGGCTGATCACAATCCCATACCATTCACCAAGTTTGGTATTTACAGATCATGATGAATCTATATATTTAAAGTTTTAAATAGTCTGAATGAACACTAGAATCATTGTTTCTTCCCTGCTCCTGCTGCTTGTGATTGGGGCATGCTCCTCTCATCGCGGAAATCAACAGGTAAATAATTCTCCACGCTTTCCTATCATTCCTTATCCACAGCAATTAAAGGCTCAGCAAGGGACCTTTCATATTAACACGGAAACACGGATCGTGCGCACCACTATATTTAGCCATGAAGCAGAGATGTTGCGGCTATTGCTGGCCCCTGTTACCGGAACATCGCTGGCAGTAACAGAAACCGAAGTTCCCAATAATTTTATCGCACTGGTACAAGACGCCACATTAACACATCCTGAAGGCTATACACTCGAAATAACACCCCATCATGTAATCATAAAAGCCCGCTCCGGTGCCGGTGCTTTTCGTGCCATCGAAACCATACGACAATTGCTGCCAGCCGATATAGAAGCCAGGGCAGCCGGCAGCCGTGTGGAAGCCGTGTTGCCGGCTACTCATATCACCGATTACCCGGCCTACAATTGGCGAGGCATGCACCTGGATGTATCGCGGCATTTCTTTTCAACTGACTACCTGAAAAAATTTATAGACCTGCTGGCACTCTATAAATTCAACACCCTACATCTACACCTGACGGATGACCAGGGCTGGCGCATTGAGATCAAAAAATATCCGAAGCTTACAGAAGCGGGCGCCTGGCGGGAGCTCAACAACCAGGACTCATCGTGTATAAAGAAGTCGGCCGAAAATCCTGATTTTGTTATTGATCCCAAACACATCATACAACGCGATGGCAAGACGCTGTACGGTGGATTTTATACACAGGATGAAATGCGCGAGATCATTGCTTTTGCATCTGACCGCCACATTACCATTATACCGGAAATAGACATGCCCGGCCACATGATGGCTGCGATCCGTGAGTATCCTTTTCTCTCCTGTACAGGCGAAGCTGCATGGGGTAAATTATTTTCAACCCCCATCTGTCCTTGCAACGAAGAAACCTATCGCTTTGCCGAAGATATATTTACCGAGATCTTCGCACTGTTTCCATCTCCTTATGTACACCTGGGTGCTGATGAAGTTGAAAAGACAAGCTGGGGAAAAGCCGATGCCTGCCAAACGTTAATGCAGAAAAACAACCTGAAAGATCTTCATGAGCTTCAGAGCTACTTTGTTCGCCGTATGGAAAAGTTCTTCCAGGCTCATGGTAAAAAACTGATCGGGTGGGATGAGATTCTTGAAGGAGGAATAAGCCCGTCAGCGATGGTTATGTACTGGCGCTCCTGGGTGCCCGATGCTCCCGTTAAGGCTGCCAAGAATGGCAATCTCGTCATTATGACGCCCGGCAACCCGCTCTATTTTGATGCTCAACCCGATGAACATTCACTACCGAATGTATATCACTTTGATCCTGTACCGAAAGGATTGGATTCTGTATCTGCCAGAAATATAATCGGGGCACAGGCTAACACGTGGACAGAATATATACCCACCGAAGAACGCGCTGACTATATGATTATGCCGCGCATGACAGCACTCAGTGAAGTACTGTGGACGCATCGGCAGGACTACACCAGCTATCTGCAACGTCTGGCAAGTCACTATGATCGTCTGGATCGTCTTAACGTAAATTACCGCCTCCCCGAGTTGGAAGGTTTTACACAAAAGAATGCTTTTGTCGATCGGGCTATACTGGATGTGAAACCTCCCCTGGCAGGATTTACGCTTCGCTATACAACGGATGGAAGCTTACCAGACCATCACTCCACTGAGCTCAAGGCCCCGCTAACAATTGACCAACCGTTAACGATACGGCTGGCAGCCTTCACAAAGGCCGGACGAAGAGGTGATGTATATAAACTGGAGTACGACAAGCAAACCTACTCTCCTGCTGAATCTTCAGCTACTCTCCAACCGGGTTTAACACTCACTTACTACAAAGGATTCTTTAAAAATGTAGCAAGCATCAAGTCCACTGCAGATACAACGCTGCAAGTACCTGCCGTTGTGGTGCCTGAGAAATTGGGGAAGGGAAGTTTCGGTTTAAAATACCGTGGCTATATTGACGTGCCGGAACAAGGTATCTATAATTTTTACTTTACCTGCGATGACGGGGGTGTACTATACATTGATGATCGATTGGTTGTCGATAATGACGGTTTGCATGCCCCTCTACAGAAAAGTGGCGGCATTGCATTGAGCAAGGGTGCACACCGCTTTGAGATCGATTTTATAGAAGGTGGTGGTGGATATACATTGGAGTTGATGTATAGCACCAATGGCAGTAAGCCTGCGCCTGTTCCGGCCGGCTGGTGGAGAAAATAACGAAAGCCGTATGGGTTATACGTTAATCGTAAAATACATTTTACGGTTAACGATTAACCGGCAACTGATAACGGTCAATAAAAAAGCGTGAGAGTACCTCACGCTTTTTTTTATTCCATTCAAGATCAACCTGTTATCGGCCGCTCAGGGGCATGGTGGTCTTGAAGTTAATTTTTTTCGCATCATCATTCGCAATCAATATCTTCTTTAACTCTTCTTCTTCTTTTGTAGAGGAAGCCGTTGTTACGTTGATCTTTTCCGCGAGCAGGTCGGAGAAGAACCAGATGGAACCCGCCATCATGGAACTGATCAATATACTTGTACAAATGGTAGGAATCGGCATCATCCAAACTTTATAGTACAGCAAGTTGGTTGCAAAAGATGCCACAGCATAAATTTTAGAAGGCGTAGGCTTGCCGTTGAGGATGAACATCAGAATGGCTGACTCAATGGCAAGTGCAAAGATAAACGCATGCACCCAGTTGGCAACCGTGATTTTGTAAGAGGCAATTTCAAAGCTCAGATCGAATACGCGTACTGTTTCGAAGAGGTACATCGTATGTATGATCTGGGATGTAATTACCAGTAAAAGCGTCAGGAAGATAAAGACTTCTGATCGCAGAAAGTCGATGGCTCGTTTCATAACAGGGATAGGTAAAGTTATTTTCGGTATAGTTTGTTTAACAGTAACAAAGATTGGGGGGACTTATCACATCATTCATACACCAATGGAAGTATGACTTGCAGATGTATGAATTCTATCCGAAATGATAGAATTTTGTTTTTAGAATTTCTCGCGGTAACCCAATATATTCAAAATTGTCGATGGATTCCGACAGGCAGGGGTCGAGTTACCTGGTTGACTGAACATAAGTATACAGTTTACGTCACATTGCCTCGGTGAAGGCAAACGTGCTTTGCTCGCAAGTATATATATCCTTCGCAAAATGTGGTATGCGTCCTTTGTATTACACTCACTGGGGTGTTGCGGATTACGGATTCTCTCCCGTAGCAATGGGATAGTCGTTGCGCGACCACTCGCTCCACGAGCCAACGTATAATTTAGCACCGGGTATACCAGCTTCTTCGAGGGCAAGTAATGTATGACAAGCCGTTACACCGGAGCCACAATGCACGATCACGTTTTCGGGAGCACGGCTGCCGATAACATCTCCGTATTTTTCAGCAAGTTGCTCAGCGGGAAGAAATTGCCCGCTGGCATCGAGATTCGTTATAAACGGAACGTTGACAGCACCGGGTATATGGCCGGCGATCAGGTCAATCGGTTCACTTTCACCCCGGTAGCGATACGCTTCACGTACATCAATAACCAGTGCATCGGTATCTTTTACAGCTTTCGTTACAGTATCAACATCCACCACCGGCAATTTGATGTCAGGAATCGGATAGGGAGCAACCGCTGCAGCCGATAGAATATCGGTAGTAATCGGTATACCTGCTTTTTCCATCGCATCAAGTCCTCCGCTTACTACCTGCACATACTTGTGTCCCACGGACTTCAGCATCCACCAGAATCGGGAAGCAGCATTGGCACCGGCTTTATCATCATATACCAGAACGTGTGTGCCGGGCGTTATGCCGAGCTTGCCCAGCAACGCTGAAAATGACTTCATATCCAGTAACGGGTGGCGACCTCCCCTTGCAGCATTAAGCGTCTTCTGCGACAGTTGTGTTTCAAGGTCAACGAACTGGGCACCTTCCAGGTGACGTGCCACATAACGGGAGTATGCATCAGGGCCTCCTCTTGCATCGATTACTATGGGATTGTATTGCTCTCGGTAAGCGGGAACGTCTGAAGATTTAATTATATACATAGCTGCGATGTTTGGAGTTCAACATTATAAGCCCCAAGTTCAGCGATGCACGCTGAATATTGAAAGATTAATCTGCTTTTTTCTTGTCAATATACTCATCCATGCGGGAGAGTAATCGCCACCATTCAGAGCCATCATCGCGCATGATACGAATGGCTCCTGCGCGCACCAGTATCTTTCGAAGCTCATTCTCTTCAAAACCTCCCAGATGATTTTGAAGTGTTTCGAAAGAACGATCGGTAAATGATTTATGGCTGAGAAAATGACGTGCCGTAGTCTCTGCCATAAACTCGGTTTTATTGTCTTCCTGTTTGAGTTTGACCTCCTGATCGAAGCGCTGTTTCTGCAGAAAATAGGACGTAAGGGTTGTAACAACGCCTCCTACAACTGTACCCAGCAAAGCGAGTATAGCGTTATCCATTGTACATTTTTTTTCGAAATGTACAGAAAGTTTGGGGATTGATGAGTTAGTTTAAGTTCAGGTTCCATGTTCAAGGTTTAGCTTGGAACGTGGAACTTTGAACATGTTTTTTTAACTTTTAAGCCTTGAGTTTAATTTCTGATGCACGGCTGCAAAGAGTGCCATGCGCCGCTGCCTTATTGTGAGCAGAAAGGCTGAGGTTTTTTCAGGAACGCCTCGCGCTATAAGCCAGCGCATCAGTGTGAATTTATACCGGGGGAAATTCTTATCGATCTTTTCCTTGATCACTTTGGTGAAAATTTCAAACACAACAAATCCGATCACGATCGAAAGTATCCATTCTAGGTTGCTGAAAGTAGCCTTGTCGATAACCGTTTTCTTCGCCGTTAATCCCCACAGATTTCTAATGCTGCGGGTCTCGAAAAAGCGCGACACCAAACTGGTAGCCGACATACCGATCAGGAATCCTGCAAAATTGCCGGTGAGCTGATCATAGAGATAACGCAACACTACCTTACGACTCAAAAATTTCTTCATAGCACATTCAATGTGTATACATACCGGAAGTATTTCCAAAGTAAATCAGCATAGCCATTTGCATACTTGTGGGGCTTTTGGACATGGGCTTCCTTTCCTACTCCGTTGTTGCACAATCTGCGTTTGCTGCGGCCCTCCATGTAATCTCTTTTCCGATGTACATTGATTGACACTAAATTGTTTCGAGTAATAACGCTTATGAAAAGATTAACCTCACTTATTACCTCCATTATACTCACTACAGTATCGTGGCAAAGTCTGGCGCAGTCGTTCAACACACGACCGCAGAGCACACAAAAACCTCCTCTGCACGGACGCCACTGGATGGCCATAACAGGCAAACCATTAGCTGCTACGGCAGGTGCCATGACTTTTCAAAAGGGTGGCAACGCTGTTGATGCTGCATGTGCCATGCTTGCTGCAACCTGTACTATGTGGGATGTATTAAGCTGGGGTGGAGAGACGCAGGCATTGATCTACCATCCGAAGACGGGCAAGGTAATCGCAATCAATGCACTGGGCGTTGCTCCTACCGGAGCTACCCCCGAGTTATTTAAAAGCAAAGGCATGCAGTTTCCACCGGAGTATGGCCCCCTGGCAGCTGTAACACCCGGCACACCGGGCGGGCTCTGTACCATACTTGCCGAATACGGCACCATGAGCCTGAAAGAAGTACTGGCCCCTGCCATGCAAATGGCTGATGGCTACCCCATAGAAGCACAGACTGCTAACAGTATAGAACGTGGCAAAGAAATGATCAAGCAGTGGCCTTATTCAAAAGCGGTATTCCTGCCTCATCTCGGTAAAGATCGCGAGGCACCCGCGGCTGGTGAAATTTTCAAACAAGCCGATCTGCTGCAAACTTTACAGAAAATGGTAGATGCCGAACAACAGGCATTGAAGAAAGGCAAAAGTCGTAAGGAAGCTATATATGCAGCGTATGATCGCTTCTACAAAGGAGATATAGCGAAAGAGTTTGCCCGCGGGTGCCAGGAACAAGGTGGCCTGATTACCGAGCAGGATCTTGCCAACTGGAAAGTAAAGATTGAAGAACCTCTTTCCACAAACTATAAAGGCATTGAAGTATATAAACTTCAACAGTGGACGCAAGGGCCGGTAATGTTGGAGGCTCTTAATATACTCGAGAACTTCGACCTGAAAGCGATGGGATACAACTCCACACGCTATATACATACATTGTATCAGGCGATGAACCTTGCCTTTGCTGACCGTGATTTTTATTATGGCGATCCTGCCTTTGCGCCGGAAGAACCGATCAAAGGTTTACTCTCGAAAGACTATGCGAAAGCGCGCGCCAAAGAGATTAACTGGGAACGCAACAATGCCAAAGCTGCTCCGGGTGACCCATATCCATTTGAAGGCAAAGTAAATCCGTTTGCCGATTTGATGAAGAACTGGAACCAGGCAAGCAGCACGGAGAAAAATGCTGTGATGAATGAAAAATACTTCGCTGATTTCAAGATGGGTACAACCTCGGTTGAAGCCGCTGATAAAGATGGCTGGGTGGTGTCTATCACACCAAGTGGCGGATGGGTTCCCGCCTGTATAGCTGGCAAAACCGGAGTAGGCATGAGCCAGCGGATGCAGTCGTTCGTGCTGGATGCAAAACAAAATCCATTCAATGTACTGGAGCCCGGCAAACGTCCGCGGGTTACGCTTACGCCCGGCATGGCGCTGAAGGATGGAAAACCATTCCTGTCATTTGCAGTGCAAGGTGGCGACAGCCAGGATCAGGATTTACTTCAATGCTTCTTAAATGTAGTGGAGTTTGGCATGACCATTCAGGAATCTGTTGAGGCTGCCAATATCGTTAGCTACCAGATGCGGTCTTCATTTGGTTATCACGATAGTAAACCCGGATCAGTAATGCTCAACACCGAAACACCTAACTATATAATGAAAGAACTTCGCCAGATGGGCTATAACATCGGCCTCGATGAGCGCACGGCAGGCCCCATCAACGCTATATACTTCGATTGGGAACATGGCACCTTCTGGGGCGGATCGGGCAACCATGGGGAGGATTACGGAATTGGATGGTGAGGAAATAAACTATGAGCTTCTGGCTGCTAGCTGCTAGAGAAGTGAGTGTGAGTAAAAAGAGGCATTTTTAACTTCAACATTCTTTGATCAGTGTTCCTTGTTCGGTGTTCAAATCCGATTTCACAAAGTACCTAAATACATTCCAACCAACACCTCTGCCAGAAGCCAGTAGCTGGCAGCCAGCTACCAAAAAAGAAAAATCGTTATCAGTAAGTATATACCTTACCAATAACGATTAACTAATAACGGATAACGCCTCTTAAGACGTTGCCCAGGTTTTACCGTTGCCTGCTTCTGACAAAGGAAGACATCCTTTATACGATCCAGGAACGGCTACATATTGAAGAACTTTGGTTGCTCCTACTTCTGACGTAAAGAAGCCAATCATTGTAAGCTCTTTGGTTGTCATGATAAATGAGCGGTATGCCGGAGCATTTTGGCTGTAGTCTTTCACTACGGCATCGTGCAATTTCTTCACGAACGCAGTCTGCTTCTCCGAAGAGAGCTCGATAAATGGATCTCCGTATTCTTTCTTCGCTGCTTCATCGAAAGCTTTCAGGCTGGTGAGATATTTCTCCTGATCTTCTTTCGCGTAAACATCCTTTAGCATCAGGTCGATGAAACCGGGGACACCAACTTCTTTAGCACCCGGTGTATCGGTCTTTGGTATTATGATATCAGCTACCTGCGTTACCAGTATACCTTGCTCTTCTGTGAAAAATGCTGGCTTCCAGTCAATGGTAGGTTTGGCGGCACAACCTTTCAAAATGCCCATGATAGCCGGAGCCGAAATGGCTCCCCCCATGATCCAGGCTGTCCGTCTTAATGCTTCTCTGCGATCCATACTACTTATAGTTTTTTGATCTCGTAATAATTCCCTTTAAGTCCACTACAGGTTCTGTTTTTTCAGCTCGCTCACAGCATGATCTACTGCTCTTGCTGTCAGTGCCATATAGGTAAGCGAAGGGTTCTGGCAGGCAGACGATGTCATAGCCGATCCATCGGTTACAAACACGTTCTTGCAGGCATGCACCTGGTTGAACTTATTGAGCACAGAAGTTTTTGGATCTTTACCCATACGCGCTGTACCCATTTCGTGAATACCCAGGCCTATGCCGATCTTATTATCGTATGTACCTACATTTTTATAGCCTGCTGCTTCCAACATCTCTGCGGCATCGGCAGCCATATCTTTACGCATCTTGTATTCGTTGTCGCGTAGCACAGCATCGAAAGTCAGCGTAGGTAATCCAAACTTATCTTTCTTCTCTTTGTTGAGCGTTACCTTGTTTTCATGGTAGGGCAGAATCTCTCCGAAGCCTCCCATGCCTATGTTCCATCCTCCAGGTTTACCTACTGCATCTTTCAGCTCGGCACCAATGTTAAGCTCTGCTACCATGCTGGTCCACCCCTGACGGCTCGCACCACCCTGGTAACCAAATCCACGTACATAATCGCGCTTGTCGCTGCCTATGTTACGATAACGTGGTATATAGAAGCCATTGGCTCTTCTTCCAAAGTAGTATTTGTCTTCATAGCCTTCCACCTGTGCATGTGCACCTACACTGAGGTGGTGGTCCATGATGTTGTGACCCAACTCGCCGCTGTCGTTTCCAAAACCATTCTGGAAGCGGCTTGAAACTGAGTTCAGCATAATGAAGGTTGAGCCGAATGTAGAAGCACACAAGAAGATAACCTTCGCATAAAATTCTACCTGCTCTCCGGTTTCAGCATCCAGTACTTTTACACCGGTAGCTTTACCTTTTTTATCATCATAGATCAATTCATATACAATAGAATTAGGACGCAACGTCATGTTACCGGTCTTCTCTGCAGCCGGTATTGTAGATGACACGCTGCTGAAGTAACCTCCATAAGGACATCCTCTAATGCAAAGATTTCTGAACTGACAGGTGCCGCGTTGCGGGCTGTGATCCAGTTTAGCCGTTGCATGCGCTGTGCGACCAATCGTTAACGCGCGACCTCCAAATTTTGATGCTACTTTATCTTTCAGATCGAGCTCAACACAGTTCAACTCCATCGGAGGCAGAAACTTACCATCGGGCAGTTGAGGAAGTCCGTCTTTATTTCCACTTACACCAATAAAGGTTTCAACATAGTCATACCACGGAGCGAGATCGTTGTAACGAATCGGCCAGTCTACTCCATGACCGTCTTTTGCATTGGATTCGAAGTCCATCGGACTCCAGCGGTAGCTTTGACGTCCCCACACGATCGAGCGACCACCTACGTGATAACCACGCATCCAGTCGAAGCGATTTATTTCTGTATAAGGATTCTCAAGATCGTTTACAAACCAGTGTTTGCTATCCTGACGAATAGTATATCCTGTTCTTGCCTGTACTGCCTGTTGTTTCAAATCTTCCTGTGTTGCCTGCCCCGCGTATGGCAAATCCCAGGGATCTTTTGTAGCGGTGGGATAATCAGGGTGCTTTACCATGCGTCCGCGTTCCAGCACTAATGTTTTTAATCCTTTCTCGGTGAGCTCCTTCGCTGCCCATCCTCCACTGATCCCCGTGCCTACTACGATGGCATCGTACGTGTTCTTCTTCTCAGCTTCTGTATTGAGATTCATGATTTGGTTAAAGGTTTTTCCAAAAATATGCGATTCAATCGATTTCTTCTGCAAATTATATTAACGGCAGAATTTTATTACCTCGTTCTGCAGAATCTTTTCAAACTCTTCTACCAACGGTATTTTTAATTGACGATCTCCGAGAGCTCAAGCCAGCGCAGTGTCTTTGTATCCAGCTCATCAACAACCGCTTGAATCTTCACGCCCCACTCCTGCAGTTGTTTGTGATCGGCCGTGCCGGAATTAAGAAGCTGCGATAATTCTTCTTTTTGTTTTTCCAATGCCTCAATCTCACTTTGCAGTTTCTCGAATTCCTGCTTCTCTTTAAAACTCGCCTTTTTTTTCTCAGAAGATACAGGCTTCGTTTCTTTTACCGGCTCTGGCTTCTTGGCAGGCGGTGCAGCCTTCAGCATTTCCTGTTCTTCCAGCCAATCGCGATAGTCTGAATAATTGCCATTAAACAAACGGATAACACCGTCACCCTCAAATACAAAGAGCTGGTTCACGAGGTGATCCATGAAGTAACGATCGTGCGATACCAGCAACAAGCAACCGCTGAACTTGTCGAGAAAGTCCTCCAGCACATTCAGCGTGTCGATATCAAAATCATTCGTAGGCTCATCGAGAATGAGGAAGTTGGGGTTCGTGATTAATAACTTGAGCAACTGCAATCGCTTCTTCTCTCCACCACTCAGTTTGTTGATATAGTTATACTGTTTATCGGGCGGGAATAAAAACGAATCCAGAAACTTGGAAGCCGACACCTGCGACCCATCTGACAAGGTGATGAACTCTGCGATGGATTTCACTTCTTCAATGAGACGATTATTCGGATTGAGTGAAATTGCCTCTTGCGTAAAGTATCCATATTTCGTTGTTACTCCGGGGTTTATCTCGCCAGTATCGGGCTTGAGCTTACCTGTAAGCATATCGAGGAAGGTAGATTTACCCACACCGTTTTTACCCACAACACCAATACGATCGTTCTTCTTGAACACGTACGAAAAGTCTTTCACAATAGGCAGCGATCCATAGCTTTTGCTAATGTGCTCCACCTCGAGGATCTTCCCTCCCTGTCGTGCTTCCTTTATATCCAGTTCAAGTTTTTCTTTACGTAAATCCTGTGAAGCCTTCTCTTGCAGATCGTAAAATGCTTCGATGCGATATTTAGCTTTCGTACCACGCGCCTTCGGCTGCCGGCGCATCCACTCAAGTTCTTTCTTCAACAGGTTCTTTGCTTTAGATACTTCTGCTTTGAGTATCTCTTCACGCTGCTCCTTCTTTTCCAGGAAGTAAGCATAGTTTCCTTTGTAACGGAACAACTGTCCGCGATCAAGCTCGATGATCTCAGTCGCTACATTGTCGAGGAAATAGCGGTCGTGCGTTACCATAATGAGAGTGATGTTGGCCCCCGACAGGTAATTCTCCAGCCACTCGATCGCGGTAAGATCAAGGTGGTTGGTAGGCTCATCCATGATGATGAGATCAGGCTCCTGCAACAGGAGCTGTGCCAGAAAGATGCGTTTCTTCTGCCCGCCGGAAAGTGAACCAAAACGTTTATCGAAATCCGGAACACCAAGCTTTTCAATTACTTCATGCACCTTGGCTTCGTAGTCCCATGCTTTGAGTTCTTCCATCTTCTCCAGCACAGCCTGCATGTGCTCAGGAGAAGTATCGGGATGGTGGATGCAGTCTTCGTATTCCTTCACCACCTTGGCGATCTCGTTGGAGTCGCTAAAGAGAATATCTTTTACCGTGAGTGATTCATCTACCGAGGGTTGTTGTGTGAGATAACCAAGTCGTAATCCCTGACGCAGGCTTACCTTGCCGCCATCGGGTTGAATTTCACCCGTGAGTATTTTCAGTAATGTAGATTTACCAACACCATTGTTGCCCACAAATGCAAACTTCTCGCCCTGCGAAATGCCGAGCGTTACATCTTTAAAAAGCCAGCGGTCATTAAAAGTCTTGGCAATCGATTCTGCAGATAAATAATTCAAGCGTATAAAAATTTAAAGGCCAAAGGTAGACTAAAATCTAACGTAGACAATTTGAATAGCTGCGGCTTCTCGCCACTAGCTGATAGAAGTGTGTGTGTTCGGGGTTGGCAAACCCGAGTTCGGGATGCATGTTTTACATCATACACTTACACACGGCTCGAGGCCAGTGGCTTACAGTCATTTCAAAATACACACAACACATTCGAGGAAGCGTCAGTAAATTTATCCTTTCATCAAAAGCAGGGTGCTTCCATTGGCTAACTTTATAAACTTGCTCTTCAACTCTAACATATTCTATGAATCGCTGTATTTTTATCTTCCTTTTATTGCTGGCTACCTACGCTCAGGCACAACGTAAACTCAATGTGATTGCTTACTATTCAGCAGGTCCTGAACAAGTTGATCAACTGCCGGCTGAAAAACTATCGCACATCATCTTCAGCTTCTGTCATTTAAAAGGTAATAAGCTTACAGTGGATAGCCGCAGAGATTCTACTACTATACAAAAATTGGTAGCACTTAAGAAACGCAACCCCTCGTTAAAGGTAATTCTATCACTGGGTGGCTGGGGCGGATGCGCCCCTTGCTCAGATGTATTTTCTACCGACAAAGGCCGGAAGGAATTTGCTCAATCTGTATTGCAGCTTAATCAATATTTTAAATCGGATGGTGTGGATCTCGATTGGGAATACCCGGCCATTGAAGGATACCCGGAGCACCGTTATATGCCTGAAGACAAAAAGAACTTCACCGCACTGGTTCACGACCTGCGAAAAACGCTCGGCACAAAATACCAGGTAAGTTTTGCAGCGGGAGGATTTCAGAAATACCTCGAAGAATCAATCGAATGGAAAGAAGTTATGAAGGAAGTAGATCGCGTTAACCTGATGACCTACGACCTTGTCAACGGATATGCTACTATAACCGGACATCATACCGGTCTATATTCCACGCCACAACTTCATGAGTCAACCGACAATGCTGTTCAATACCTCATCAAGATGGGTGTGCCTGCCAACAAGCTGGTGATTGGTGGAGCATTTTATGGAAGAATGTGGGAAGGTGTAGCGTCTGTTAACAATGGACTCTATCAATCCGGCAAGTTCAAAGCAGGCATCGATTTCAAAAATTTCGAACAGGAGTTACCGGCCGAGAAAGGCTTTGTAAGGTATTGGGATGATGTAGCGAAAGCGCCTTATATGTATAATGCCCAGCAACAGTTGTTTGTTACCTACGATGACAAGCAGTCTATGGCTTTGAAAACAGCGTATGCTATTGATCACAAACTAGATGGTATCATGTTCTGGGAGCTTTCGCTGGACACAAACAAAGATGGTTTGCTGGATGCCATCATCAATACCATTCAGTTGAAGAACAAAATAAAGTAACGGATACCAACTCACCTAGGTAAAACTACGGATGTTCTTTCAGGTATATATACCACATGCTGCTGCGTAGTTTATTGATTGTCGCGGAGCTGGCAGAAGTGCAACTTTGCCTCAGTAAACATCATTTTTATTTGGGTTAAAATGATTTTCAGGCGCAGGCAGCAATGCTTGCGCTTTTTGTTTTGCCAGACACTCACAATTGGAATCATAAACATACAAGTGATAAAAGTAAAAAGCCCAAAGCAGCACGAACCGCTTCAGGCTTTACCTTTTGCTTTAAATTTCAAACTACAATGATTCTAGGAATTTAATCAGTGCATCACGATCAGAACCTGAAAGTGTACCCACATATTCTTTTGATTGCTCGGCTTCTCCACCATGCCACATAATCGCTTCCATCAACGTGCGGGCACGTCCGTCATGTAAAAAGTTTTGATGGCCATTAACCACTTTTGTTAAACCAATGCCCCACAGCGGAGCTGTACGCCACTCCTGCCCGTTCGCATCATAATCCGGGCGATTGTCGGCAAGGCCGGTACCCATATCGTGCACAAGCATATCGGTATACGGGAAGATCACCTGGTTGGAGATTTCGGGAAAAGCAACGTTTACTTTGGTGCGCATGCGCGGTACATGGCAGGCTGCGCATTTGGCTTGCGTAAACAATTGCTTGCCTCTTAGCACAGTCGTATTATCAGCATCTCTGCGTGCAGGTACTGCCAGCGTCCGGATATAGAATGCCACAGCGTATAGCAGGCTATCCGAAACCTCATACTCATCATCGCGGCCATCATATTGTATCTGGCCGGCTGAACTTTCTTTGGGGAATACAAAACTTGTTATGCCCATGTCTTCATTGTATGCTCCGGCAGACTGTTGCAGAATAGAAGGGTTCGCGGCTTTCCACCCAAATCGACCGAGCGTCTTTTTACCTTCTACAATGTTCCAGGCATAATTCGGCTTACCGGAGATGCCATCATCATTTGTATCATTCTCATCGGCAAGTGCAACAATATCTGCTTCGTCTACGGCCTCCAGCAATCCAAGACCAAATACCGGCGGTGCTACGCGCGGCGATAACATGAGACCTGCCGGCAGCGGTATATAGGGATTCTCCAATGTATATGTCGGTGTCTGCAACGAATAGGTTGCGCCATCGGCAAAACTATACTGTTGTTCGGTATAGGTAATCTTCACCAACGCTTCCGGCGATACGCCAAAGATGGCGCGCTGTTGCAACTGACCTCCAAAGCCCGGAGCCGGATTAGGACCCCCATGTGCATCCGTGCCGGGTATACTCACGCGTATCAACAACGAAGAAATCTGTTCGCCATCCAATGGAGGTTTGCCCCTTCCGTCATTGATATGACAGGATGTACACGATACATTGTTAAATATAGGGCCAAGCCCTGGGTTAATCGGTGCGGGAGCACTCACGAAAGTCTGTCCGAAGGCACCATCACCTA
The DNA here is from genome assembly GCF_036786105.1 of Ohtaekwangia sp. NCBI lineage: Bacteria > Pseudomonadati > Bacteroidota > Cytophagia > Cytophagales > Fulvivirgaceae > Ohtaekwangia > Ohtaekwangia sp. The sequence goes on along the minus strand of NZ_DAIQRQ010000045.1, from coordinate 5,368 downwards.
TGCTATGTACGGACTCACGTGCAGCGGTAAGATTCGGAAATGCCGTGCTGAATGCTCCTGCGCCTTTCTCAAATATTGTCTGCGATCCACCCGACAGCCATTCGCTATAATTGGAATCGCTCAATGCATCGGGCTCTACGCATGAATACACGGAAATTATCGCTCCTACTGCCACTGTCAACTGTATGATAATCTTGTTCGTCCGCATATCCACGATAAAATCTATACTCTATATTTTGATGAATTATTTTGTATGCTGCTGTACGAAAGGAAGAAGTTGACCTTCCAGTTCCGCTTTCAAATCGTTGATAGCCGTCATAGCGTTCTCGATCTGCACCGCTTGTGAAGTGATGGCATCACCAAAGGGTACGGTAACATTATTGAGTGATGCAATAGCAGCGGTAAGCTTGGCCTTGATGTCGGCATCAAGCTGCAGGTTATAAGCACGCACCAGGTCTTCAAGACCTTTTCCGTCTGCAGTATATTTGCCGAGGTATACATTCTGTACGCCTTTGATATTGTTTGTGAAATCGGTGATCGAGTTTTTGGCAAACGGAGATTCCTCCAACGAAGGATTCTTTGCTTCGTATACTTCAGCGATCTTACCATTCGCTACTTCATCGCAAATGCCAATCATGGCGTTTACCAGTTCTTCATAAGCAGACAATTGGGTAGGATATACAGTGCTGCCTTTACCTGCTGTTGTAAATGAGGCATAATAGCTTGTAGAAGAAGACACAGACCATGAATCATTTAAGGATGCTGTAAGCGTTTTAAGATTTAGCGCCAGCGCATGCAAGTACTCCATATCTCTGGCCGAAAGCTCTGATGCCGTTTTATTACCATTCTCACCGAAAATCAGATACTCGATCGGGTGAAATCCCTTCAATGCATCTTCAAGATTATTGATATAGGCCTCTGTAAATTCAGCATTACTGTTTAACTGAGCATCCAGGTCAGTAAAGTTTACAGGCCATGTATCGATGCGGGGATCGATGTTGTTGGTTGACACGGGACCGAAAAGAAATGCTTCTGACTGTTCCCACGCCTGGCGTGCCTGTTTCCAGGTTGCACGGCATGCTTCGAGTTCATTATCAGTAGCGCCATCTGTTTCCAATGCAAGTACTTGCGTATACAATGTACTGGTGCTTGCACCTAGATCTGCATAGGTAGCTACCACAATGTTATTGGAGAAATCATCTATAACAGCTGCGTTCAACGTTGCGTCTACCGATGAGGTGCCGTTATTGTCATCACTGCAGGCAGCCAGTAAACAAACTATACCGAAGGCCGGTATCCATTTTCTGTAAATAGTTTTCATAAACAATTATGAGTTTAGGTCAATGAGTATCTGATTTTCCTGTAGTTGTGTCTTGAATTTTTTCAAGGGCTTAAGAGCCGGTTCTTTGGTAACATTTCCATCCAGGTCGAATGTGCTGCCATGCGAAGAGCAGTACAACCCTGTCTTTGTAGCCGTAACCGGGTTTTCTTGATGAGAACACTTCATGTAAACAGCATTGTATTCCGTTTCCGATTTCTTTACCAGCAGGATATCAAAAGGAACCTGCAGGTCGCGCACAATAACGAGGTTCGATTCTGCAAAATTTGCTACCGGTACACGCACCATTTTCTGCGACAGATTGGTTTTATAGATTGGAAGTGAAGAGCACGAGGTTAGCTGCGAAAATGTAAATCCCAGAAACGCTGTACCCAGACAAGTTGTACAGGTATCTTTTAAAAATTCTCTGCGCGTTTTCATATAGTTTAAAAGCTGTATCCTATACCAAGATTGAAAAAACCGTTGGACGTATAGTAAGGCAATTGCTGTGGAAATGGTGTAACAATAAGATCCTCATTACGCTCGTCTGTTCTGCGCAATACATAATCAGCTTTTACTACCACACCACTTACCGGGCGGAATGTAAAGCCCAGCACTGTATAATTTTTAACATTAATGCCGTTCCTGATACCATTGGCAGGTATCCTGTAATTAAGGTCGAGAAATTCTTCTCGTGCAAATACCACGAAGGTCTTGGTGGATCGTGTTTCAAGCAGTCGGAACAAATCATAACCAAGTTCTGCATAATAGCCCACCATCATACTGGGTGTGTTGTTGGCGTATGCACGGTTGATGGCAAAGGCGTCCGGGATTTTTACCATAGTTGCGAGCGCACGGAACGATATACCATTGTTATGATATTGCGCGTTGGCTTCTACCAGCGATACCGGTGTGCCGAATGGACCCGATTTCAACTGAAGACTATCGGCTACCCGTTTGATAAGACCAGCACTTCCGCCATAATATGCAGAAGCCTGCAAACGCCAGTTCTTTAAATAGTAAAGTAAGGAGCCGGTAACGGCCAGGTTAGACGCTGTTGCGTTGCTCCCCTCCTGTTTACCTTCGGCTATCCCTGATCCGTTTACAAAAGTGCTCGAGTTCAAACCGTTTACTACTGCAAACGAGTAGTTAAGCCCGGGTATACTGCGCAGGTTTCCATACAACCCTACGCCTATCTCACGCCAGGTAGAAGGAATGACGAATGTCTCTACATACGTGCGGTCGTTACCATTGAATGTGGTAGGTAAATGGTTTTCATTGATGATACCCATACGTGGGATGAATAAACCTGCCTGCAGGTATAGATCGCGATTAAGATTAAACTTGAGGAATAACTGCTCCATCGAAATCTCACCGGATGGATTGCCGTTAGTAACTTTCGCATTCTCAAGCTCCATCTCGGAGAAGAAATAGATCTTGTCGTTAAACTTGTGTCCGAGGAAAAGAACGTTGCGCGTAAGATTTGCAACGGCAGTCTTGGCACGGAAGTCATATTGAACTTTCGCCTGACCGTATCCGGAAATAACAGTCACGTTATTCGAACGAATAAGGCCCGCAGAAAGCGAGTCTTCGTGTGTTAAAACCTGAGCAAAAGTGTAATAGGAGGCGAAAATTAAAAGTAATGATGTAAGTAAAAAGCGGCTCATAGATTTCAATCAGAGTCGCAATAGTAAAATTTATTTAGATTTAATCCAAATAAACTGAAGCTGTCCGTCTACAATCTAACTTAAGTCCTTATAATTATTCTGTTACGTGAATCGGTAACAGTCTCTTACACACTGATGACCTGTACTAAGTACCTCCATTGGTTTAGTTACCAACAATACGAATTACCAAGCTGTAGCCAGAAACTATACCAGGCAGATGTCAAAGAATCCTTCAAAAACCAGATGAATAATTTGGTCCTGTAGTTGAATAATTGAATCAACTTTGTAAGTTTGCGCTCCCATTTAAAAATGGCGCGGTAGCTCAGGTGGTTAGAGCGTTGGATTCATAACCCAAAGGTCGGGGGTTCAACTCCCCCCCGCGCTAC